>RFNL01000246.1 GCA_009927195.1 Betaproteobacteria bacterium
TGGTGAATCAGGTTCAATTGGTCAAAACCTATGTGATTGCGCGCCACAGCTATGTCCTGGGCGTTGAGCATGAAATCAACAACCTCGGTCCAACAGCGGTTTCGCCGCAGTTGTATGTGCAGTTGCTGCGCGATGGCAACCCGCCTCCCGGCGAGTCGTCCTTCTACTCCACGTTCACTGGGCCGGCCATTTACACCCCGGCTCAAAAGTACCAAAAGGTGGAGTTTTCGGACATTGAAAAAAACAAAGCCCAACACGAAAAAAAGGCCGATCAGGGCTATGTGGCCATGGTGCAGCATTATTTTGCATCGGCATGGATATTGCCTAACGACATGACACGTGAATTCTTTGCCCGCAAGGTGGACAGCAACTTGTATTCGGTGGGCATGATTGCCGCACCCAAAGAAATCGCTCCGGGGCAAAGTCAAAAAATCAATGCCCAGCTCTACATTGGCCCCCAGGAGGAGAAAAAACTGGAAGCGCTGTACCCGGGTTTGGAGTTGGTCAAAGACTATGGCTGGTTGACCATTTTGGCCAAGCCCCTTTACTGGTTGCTCGATCACCTGAACGAAATGCTACACAACTGGGGTTGGTCGATTGTGGCTTTGGTCCTGTTGCTCAAAATCGCTTTTTATTGGCTCAATGCGCAGGCCTATCGCAGCATGGCGAAAATGAAAGCCATCAACCCCAAAGTGATGGAAATGCGCGAGCGGCTCAAAGACAATCCGCAACAAATGCAAATGGAGATGATGAAAATCTACCGCGAGGAAAAGGTCAATCCATTGGGGGGCTGCTTTCCCATTGCCATTCAAATCCCTGTGTTCATTGCTTTGTATTGGGTGTTGTTGTCAACCGTGGAGATGCGCAATGCACCGTGGATATGGTGGGTTCAAGATTTGTCGGCCAAAGATCCGTTTTACATACTGCCGGTGCTGATGACCCTGACCACTTTGCTGCAAACCTGGTTGAATCCCACGCCACCGGATCCGGTACAAGCCAAGTTGATGTGGATCATGCCCTTGGCTTTCAGCGTGATGTTTTTTGTCTTTCCTGCGGGTCTGGTTTTATATTGGCTGACCAATAATATTTTGTCGATTGCACAGCAATGGCTGATCAACAAGCAAATGGGCGTGCTCGGCAAATAGGTGGACTGGCGCTGCTTCGGATGAAAGGTCGGCGCTCCAGTGCGACGGGCCACCCATGTTGAGCGCATGGACAGACCCGATTGTGGCCATGGCCACGGCCCCAGGCCGAGGGGCGGTGGGCATTGTCCGCGTGAGTGGCAAAGGTTTGCGGGCATGGGCCTTTCAGTTGCTGGGCCAGACACTGACACCACGCGTGGCCCACTTGGTCTGCGTGCGTGACGCATCCCAGACGCCCATCGATCAAGTCATTGCGCTGTGGTTCCCCGCTCCCCACAGCTACACCGGCGAAGATGTGTTGGAGTTGCAAGGCCATGGTGGAGAGGTGGTTTTGCAAATGCTGATCCAGCATTGTTTGGCCAGTGCGCACGCATTTACGCCAGATGCACATGTGCAGCGCATGCGCCTGGCGCAACCAGGCGAGTTCACCGAACGCGCATACCTGAATCACAAAATTGATTTGGCCCAAGCCGAGGCGGTGGCCGATTTGATCGATGCCAGTTCAGAGGCAGCGGTGCGCAGCGCCTCTCGCTCCATGACCGGTGCATTTTCCAAAGAGGTGCACCAACTGGGGGAGGGGCTGACCAAACTGCGCAGCCTGGTGGAGTCCACCCTTGATTTCCCCGAAGAAGAAATCGACTTTTTGCAACAAGCCGATGCCCTAGGGCAAATACAAGCATTGTTGTCGCAGTGCCGTGCTTTGCATGAGCGTTCGCGTCAAGGTGCGTTGTTGCGCGATGGCATGCAATTGGTGATTGCGGGACAGCCCAATGTGGGAAAGAGTGCCCTGCTCAATGCGTTGTCGGGCAAGGACGCGGCCATCGTCACCGACATTGCCGGCACCACACGCGATGCATTGAGCCAAACCATCCACGTCGACGGGGTTCCCATTCATGTGGTGGACACCGCTGGCTTGCGCGATGACCAGCTAGAGGCGGTCGACCGGG
>RFNL01000206.1 GCA_009927195.1 Betaproteobacteria bacterium
GGGGCCTCGCTGCCCGCATCCAAGCTGGCCACCGACTGCATGCCGGTGCTGGTACAACCATGGCCATGTCGCCCAACGACGGGTTGGGCGAGACCACCGCTTGCGACAAAGCCGGGGCGATGGCCGCAAACAGCAGCGCGGCACTGGCGATCCAGTTCCACAGCTTGAGACGTTGGACCCATGTGTTCATCGTGGCCGGAATTCTAATCAAAAGACCGATGCAGCCAATCGTTACCCAAAATTGGGCGCGCGCCGCTGGCGCAATGAGGCCACGCCTTCGTGCACGTCGGGGCCCGCAAAGCCCATGAACTCCAACGCCAGCGAGGTGTCAAAGGTGGGCCCGGCTTGGCGCAGCCAGTTGTTGAGGGCGTATTTGGTCCAGCGGATGGCGCTTTGGCTGCCATTGGCCAATTTGTCGGCGACTTCATAGGCTTTGTCCAGCAGGTCTTTGTCTTCCACGCACAAAGACACCAGGCCAATGCGCTCGGCCTCTTCACCATTGAGGGGTTCGCACAGCATCAAGTGGTATTTGGATTTGGCCATCCCACACAGCAAGGGCCAAACAATGGCCGCGTGGTCGCCAGCAGCCACGCCCAAGCGGGTGTGGCCGTCGACGATCTTGGCGCTTTTGGCCGCGATGGAGATATCGGCCAACAAGCCTGCGACCAAGCCCGCACCCACCGCCGGTCCATGCATGGCGCTGACAATTGGTTTGTCACAATTGATGATGTTGTAGACCAGGTCGCGTGCTTCGCGCCATACGCGCGAGCGGACATCAAAGTTTTGCGCCATGTCTTGCACCAAGGCCAAGTCCCCGCCCCCGGAAAAGCCCATGCCTTCACCGCGCAGCACCACACAACGCACGCTGTCATCTTTGCCCACATCGCGCCAAATTTCGGATAACTCCTCATGCGCGGCATGACCTGCTGTGGGCAGCTTGCCGTTGGCCCCCGCCTTCATTTGAAGGTCCAAAACGCTGTTGGCAGGCCCTCGGCGGCTGATGTGGAAGGTGGCATAGGCGCTGTAATCGGTGGGTTTCATGGGGCCCTGTGAATGGATTGAAGTGGTCTGTATACAGGCCATGGCGCAAGACCTTGGCCAGCTTTAAGCCGCGTTAAGCGGGGCGACCTTTTGGTCGATGGCACCAAAAACGCTTTGGCCGTCTTTGCCCTTCATTTCGATGCGCACGGTATCGCCAAATTTCATGAAGTCGGTGTGGGGCTGGCCGTCCAAAATGGTTTCCATGGCGCGTTTTTCGGCAATGCAGCTAAAGCCTTTGGGCCAGTCTTTTTGGCCATCGCGCTCAACGGCTTTGTTGCTGACCGTGCCGCTGCCGACAATGCTGCCAGCGCGCACGTTGCGGGTTTTGCACATGTGGGCCATCAACTGGCCAAAGTGAAACGTCATTTCTGGTCCGGCATCGCACCTGCCGACTTGGCGCCCATTCCAACTCACTAGCATGCTCAGGTGCACCCGACCACCCGACCAGGCATCGCCCAGCTCGTCCAAGGTCACCGCCACCGGGCTGAATGCGGTGGCGGGTTTGCTTTGGAAAAATCCAAAACCCTTGGCCAGTTCGTCGGCAACGAGATGACGCAATGACACATCATTGACCAGCATCAGCAAGCGCACGCCCTCCAAGGCTTGTTCGGGTTTGGCTTGCATGGGCACGTCGCCGGTGATGACGGCCAGCTCGGCCTCAAAATCAATGCCATAGGCTTCGCTGGGACAAACAATATCGTCACAGGGACCCATGAAGTCGTCACTGCCGCCTTGGTACATCAAGGGCTCGGTGTAGTAGTTGTCGGGCACCTGGCTTTGCCGTGACGCACGCACCAGTTCCACATGATTCATATAGGCCGAACCGTCGGCCCATTGGTGGGCGCGCGGCAAAGGGGCCATGCACATGCGGGGGTCAAACGCAAATGCATGGCGCGCTTTGCCATGGTGCAAGTCGTGCGAGAGGTCTTGCAATTGAGGCAGCATGAAATTCCAGTCGTCCAAGACTTGCTGCATACGGTCGGCAATGCCAGTTGCATAATGCGCCGTTGTCAAGTCGCGCGAAACCACCACCAGTTGTCCATCGCGCGATCCGTCTTTGTAGGTGGCCAGTTTCATGGTGCTTTTGTCTTGGGGAAGAGGTCTGATGCCAGGCACTGGGTGCCGGAGATGAAAGGTTTTAAAAAATTTTACAGGACGGGCATCGAAAGCATGAGGTCAAGGTCCATCGCTGCTGCATTACACACCTTGAAGGGGCCCAGCTTTTGGGTGTGGTTGACCAGCGCGGGGCTGCACCTGCTCGTGCTGTTGCAGTGGCCCCACTGGCATGCCAGTGCCGCCGCCACACCGCAAATGGCCGTCCCTGTGGGCGCTGTCAATCTGTCTGTGCACACGCCCCAATCCCCCAAAAGCATGGCGCCGCCGGTTTTACAAAACTCCACACACGGTTTGGGTGAGCGCTCTTTCACACAGGCGGACAACCTTGCCGCCCAGCCAAGCGCCTTGCCCAGCCCGCCAACCACCGAGACCAGTCAGCCCGCCAAGGCCAAGTTGGATCCGTCAGAAGCTTTACCGCAACCCATCGCGGCCACACACGACGCCTCTGATGTGTTGCTGGCCCAGTCACCCCAAGCATTTGGTGGTGGGTCTGCCACGGCCACATCAGCAGCCAACACCCTGGGCAGCTACCGTGCGCCCTCTGGCGCGCGATTGCGCTACGACCTTCAAGGAATTGCCAAAGGTTTTGGCTACTCGGCCAAGGCGGAACTCTTGTGGCAACCGGATGCGGGCCAATACGATGCCCGGCTAGAGGTTTCACACTTTTTGCTCGGCTCCAGGGTGCAAACCAGCCAGGGCCAATTGACCGCCGAGGGGCTGTTGCCCAGGCGTTTTGGCGACAAAGTGCGCAGTGAACAAGCCGCACATTTTCAACGCGACAAAGGTTTGATCACTTACAGCGCCAACACACCCGATGCCGAGCTGTTGGCTGGCACACAAGACCGCTTGAGTGTGTTCATCCAGATATCTGGCTTATTGGCCGCTGAACCACAACGCTGGGGCCCAGGCGCTGTGATGAGTTTCAACACCACCGGCACGCGTGACACCGAGGTGTGGTCCTTTCAGCTGTCAGGTATTGAGCCACTGAAAATGCCTATTGGTAACTTGGATGCCATTCGGCTGGTGCGACAAGAACAAAAGCCATACGACCAGCGGGTGGAGTTGTGGATGGCCCCCAGCATGGATCATCTGCCAGTGCGCATTCGCATCACACAAACCAGCGGTGACCAGGTCGACCTGTTGCTGCGCAGCAAAGAGTTGCCCAACGCCAAGCCTTGAGCGATCCAATTCAGGGCTCAAGTTTGACCCACTGCGGTCGATCACTGTCTTGTCCACTTGTGGGTGGCGTCGAGTCTCCCCCCTTCCAAGGAGGGGCGTTGCCGCTGCGAAAGCGGGGTTCTGAAGCAGGAATGAGGCCATGGGTTACCTGATTTCTTTTGTATTTGGTATTTTTGTTGCAACGGTGGGCCTGGGCGAACGGGCTCCGGTGTTGGACGCGCACTGGAATCCAAGCACCCAGTCTGCCCCTTCCCCACGCTGATTTTTATTCTTCGTTGCCAGATCGGTCTTGAAATGGGCACAAGCGTGCCGATATCAGGTTAATATGCCCTCCAACAACACCACTGGCAGCTCCATGAACACGCTCTACGACTCTGAGTCTTTCGCCGTTGTGCACATGGCGGCTGATGTGCCTGCTGACGCAACCAGCCACGCCACACAACCCACACTCTCGCGCCAGGGTTTTGAAATAGTGGACAAACGCAACGGCAAAGAGGTTTACCTCGATGGCTATTGGGCCGAGCTTTTCCAACAGCACATCACCCAGTGGCAGATCAAAACCCCCACCCAGGACGAGGTGGAAGACACCTTGGCGCAATACGCCGAGTTGGCGCAAAACCCAGTGGTCATTCACTGAGAGGCGATTCAACGCTTTTGTCCGACCAGCGGCCCCCTTCAAGGGCTCGGGCCTGGTCATTCGATTTTGGGCTGCAATCCGCTGGGCAGTTCCAAAGGCACTGTGGCAATGGCCGTGACAACCCCCAAGGAAAAGGCATCTTTTTGTGCGAACTCTTCGCAATGCGAGCGCGGCGTGCGCGCCGTGGGGCAATGCAGGGTGATGCGGTCCTTTGGGCGATTGCGTTCGATCTCACGGATCAACACAAAACCTGTGGCATCTTGCATTTCGAACAAAGCCAGACGGATCAACTGGGGATCAAACTTATCACCCATGCGCACTTGGTAAAAATCCCACATCTCCATGGCGCGCTCTGGCAGCAACGCACCGGTGTAAGGCATGCTGGGGCCATGTATGCCCACCACCGTCAACTGCGGTGATTCGCCCGTGGCGTATTGGCGATTCTGACCCGCCATGAACAATAAAGAGCAGGCGGATAAACACTGGCCCACCACCAAGGTGGTCAAGGCCCGCCCCTGTATCCAGCGGGCCATGGCCATGCCTGTTGGCAAATCACCGCCCGGTGAGTTCACCAAGATCAAGCGTTTGACCTCTCCAAGGTCAAACGCTGCACGCAAAATACGATCATCGTGTCGCTCAATCACACCCGTTACAAACACATCGCTGCCCACACGTTGCAACGTGATGGCTTGTGCCGATGAAAGACAAACCCACACCACCATCCCATGAAAACATGCCTGCCAAAGACCTCTGAAAAACATGGCTGGCCATCGACACAACGTTGTGTCCGCAGCAGGTACTTTCCAAGCTTTTGAAAGCGGTTTCACATCACCCTCCCCGTCATCGTTTTGGGTTGGAATGAGCAAAAAATATGCCCCTGTGAATGTTTTTACTTTTGGATTGCTGTTGGCGTTAAACGCCCTAAAAAGTGGACCTTTGGGCTCATAGGTTTATGCGGTTTTTTGACACTTGAGCCCTGGGCATTTGAATCAGCAAGGACAAAAGTGCTGCGGTTCCCAAGGGCTTGGTCAGTCCTGCGAAAATAAATGCATGACTCCTTCTTACATCCTCACTTTGTCGTGTCCGGATCGCCCAGGCATCGTTCACGCTGTCTCTGGTTTTTTACTGGACCGTGGCGGCAACATTGAAGAGGCCGCGCAGTACAGCGATATGGCCACTGGTTTGTTTTTCATGCGGGTGCGCTTTGTTTGCACCCAAGCCAGCGAAGAAGTGCTGCAACATGACTTGACGCAATGGGCAACGGACTTTGGAATGCGCTGGGCTTTGCACCCCAACGGACAAGCCATGCCTTGTGTCATCATGGTGAGCAAAGAGGGCCACTGTCTCAACGATTTGCTGTTTCGATGCAAATGCGGTTTGCTCGATGTGGACGTGCGTGCCATCATCAGCAACCACCGCGATTTTTACCAACTGGCGGCAAGTTACAACGTGCCGTTTCACCACATCGAGGTCAACCCCGCTAACAAAAGCCAAGCCGAGGCCCGACAACTGGAAATCATGGCGGCCGAAGGCGCGCAATTGGTGATCTTGGCCCGTTACATGCAAATCTTGTCAGACACCATGTGCGACCAACTGGCGGGCAAAGCCATCAATATCCACCACAGTTTTTTGCCCAGCTTCAAAGGCGCAAAACCCTACCACCAGGCACACCAGCGTGGGGTCAAGCTGATTGGGGCCACCGCCCACTATGTGACCGCAGATCTGGACGAGGGTCCCATCATTGAACAAGATGTGGCCAGGGTGGATCACAGCAAAACCGTGGATGACCTCAGCGCCTTGGGGCGCGACACCGAAAGCCAGGTGCTGGCGCGTGCAGTGAAGTGGCACAGCGAACACCGGGTATTGATCGACGGACACAAAACCGTGATTTTCAAATGAGCCCAAGACCCCGGTCCTTGGCGCACTTCATTTTCGATATCCTCAACCGCTGATTTTTTTTGACCCATGCGCCAAGCCCTTCAAACCACCCCCGCCGATCCCTTGGACAAAGATCAAGTGACAACCGCTTTGCGCCAAGTGCTGCCCGCCCATGCGGTCTTGTCCTCCAGCGAAAACACCACCCCCTACGAGTGCGATGGCCTGACCGCTTATCGCCAGCGCCCCCTGTGCGTGGTGCTGCCCGAAACCGAGAGTCAAGTGCAAGCCGTGCTGCAAACCTGCCATCGCCTGGGCGTGCCCGTGGTGGCACGGGGGGCCGGCACCGGTTTGTCAGGGGGTGCCATGCCCCATCCCCATGGCGTCACCTTGTCCTTGGCCAAGTTCAACCAGATCTTGAAGATGGACCTGCACAGCCGAACCGCGGTGGTGCAAAGTGGCGTGCGCAACCTGGCCATCAGCGAAGCCGCTGCGCCGCTGGGGCTGTACTACGCGCCAGACCCGTCCAGCCAAATCGCTTGCACCATCGGTGGCAATGTGGCGGAAAACTCGGGTGGTGTGCACTGTTTGAAATACGGCCTCACCCTGCACAACGTGTTGAAGGTCAAGGGCTTCACCATGGACGGTGAGCCCATCGAGTTTGGTGGCGACGCCTTGGACACCCCCGGTCTGGACCTGTTGCCTTTGGTGGTGGGCTCGGAAGGCATGCTCGCCATCACCTTGGAAGTGACGGTCAAGCTCACCCCCAAACCCCAACTGGCGCGCTGCATCATGGCGAGTTTTGACGACCTGCGCAAAGCCGGTGACGCGGTGGCCGCGGTCATTGCCGCGGGCATCATCCCCGCTGGTTTGGAGATGATGGACAAGCCCATGACCGCTGCGGTAGAAGACTTTGTGCACGCGGGATACGACCTGAACGCCGAAGCGATATTGCTGTGCGAAAGCGACGGCACGCCCGAGGAAGTGGCCGAAGAAATTGGCCGCATGAGCGCGGTGCTGCAAGGATGTGGTGCCACGGCCATTGCGGTCAGCCGTGACGAGGCCGAACGCTTGAAGTTTTGGAGCGGCCGCAAAAACGCGTTTCCAGCCAGTGGGCGCATCAGCCCCGACTACATGTGCATGGACTCGACCATCCCGCGCAAGCGCTTGGCCGACATCTTGTTGGCAATTGCCGAGATGGAAAAAAAATACGGCCTGCGCTGCGCCAATGTGTTTCACGCAGGCGACGGCAACCTGCACCCGCTGATTTTGTTTGATGCCAACGACCCCGACCAACTGCACCGCTGTGAGCTGTTTGGCGCGGATATTTTGGAAACCAGCGTCGCCATGGGCGGCACGGTGACTGGTGAACATGGCGTGGGCGTGGAAAAACTCAACTCCATGTGCGTGCAGTTTTCAGCCGCCGAAAACGAGCAAATGTTGGGCGTGAAACGCGCCTTCGACCCGCAAGGTTTGCTCAACCCCGGCAAGGTGATCCCCACCCTGCAACGTTGCGCCGAGTACGGCAAGATGTTGGTGCGGGGCGGGCAAATCAGCCACCCCGATTTGCCGAGGTTTTAAGTCATTGCGAGGAGCGTAGCGACGAAGCAAACAGACGAAGCAAACTACGCTCTCCGCACAACACCATAAGTCTTCATCGCCGCCTCGATTTGCGATTGCTCCGTGGTGGTGTCTGGATAAAAACGGTAACTCGGGGCAATGATGGGGTGAGCCTGCTCCACCGTCACCAAGAACACACCTTACACGTTTTTGACGCTGGTGGGCGACGCAATGTGCGCGATGACCAGATGCTGCTCATCGAAGACAGCGAATACCTCTTTGGGTGAAACATGGGGTTGGCCTTGTGCGTCAACCGTGGCCAACCAGCACAGCACAGAGCCGCCCAGCGATTGGTGCCAAGCATCTACTTGATGCACGGTTCATGCCCAACCCAAAGGGGTTTCGCAGGCGTGGAAAAAACGTTGGGCGTTGTCATAGGCGGACATGGCTTCTCCTTAAAAAGAGAACCAATATACCAATTTAAAATAATTAATATGCTTTAAAGTATTCTCATGGGCATGCGGGCATTGCTACCGCCTTTCAAGCCCCGTGATGACGAGTGTTGTCCGCATGCGGTTGACGAGCCCGTTTAAAAGCACGAAAAAAAGCACTTAAAACAGGTCTTTTGAGGTTGTTCATGTCACATTTGATTTATGCCATGGTCACGGCCAGCGTCTCTGAGCTGAAGAAAAACCCCATGGGCACCGTATCCGCAGGGCAGGGCCAAACGGTGGCCATCCTCAACCGCAATGCGCCCGCTTTTTATTGCGTGCCTGCGGGTGCTTACGAGGCGCTGATCGACCGCTTGGAGGACATGGAACTCAACGCCATTGCCGATGCCCGTGCCGTTGAACCCGTGATCAAGGTCACGCCCGATGAGCTCTGAGCTGGCCTATTCATTGGCCTTCGTGCCGCAAGCCCTCAGGGAATGGAAGAAGCTCGACCCTCAAACGTGTCAACTG
>RFNL01000152.1 GCA_009927195.1 Betaproteobacteria bacterium
CTCAGTGGATAGAGTATTGGCCTCCGAAGCCAAGGGTCGTGGGTTCGATCCCCGCCAGCCGCACCACCTGAGGAATGCGCCTGCCCGATGAAGGGGTTTTGGGGCGCGCCTCATTGCCGATGCGCCTCCTCATCTGCTTGCTGTATTTGCAAGGCCAGGGGATACAACAAGTTGCGGGCCTGCCCGGTGATGTCAGCGGCCAAGCGCACGGCGGTTTTGACCGGTAAGTGAGCCAGCAGCAGGCCCAGCACTTTGCGCGCGTTGGCCAATTCATCGGTTTGCTGGGCCGCGTGGTGCAGCACCAGGGTGAATTCTCCGCGTTGGCGCTGCGGGCTGTGCGCCAGCCAAGCCCCCATCTGTTGGGCGGGCATGGTGGCCACTTCTTCAAACTGCTTGGTCAGTTCGCGTCCGACGGTAAGCGGGCGCTCACCCAAAGCAGATAAATCGGCGGCCAGCGAGAGCACACGGTGGGGCGACTCCAGCAACACCTGGGTGCGGTGTTCGAAAGCCAGGGCCTGCAAAGCAGCTTGCCTTTCGCTGCCTTTGGCGGGTAAAAAGCCCCAAAACACAAAGCCGGTATCTTGCGCATGGGTGCTGCCACAGGCGCTGAGCAAGGTGGTCAGGCTGCTGGCACCGGGAATGGGCAGCACCCGCAGGCCGTGTGCGGCCACCACACGCGCCAGGCGTGCGCCCGGGTCGCTGATGCCTGGCGTTCCTGCATCGCTCACACAGGCCACCCGTTGGCCTTGGCGCAGCAGTGCCAGTACTTTTTCACTGGCCTGGGCTTCATTGTGTTGGTGAACGGACAGCCATTGATCGGCGCGTTTGTCAATGCCATAGGCGCGCAACAAGCTTTGGCTGTGGCGGGTGTCTTCGCAGGCAATGCAGTCGGCCAGAGACAAGATGTGCAGTGCGCGCAAACCGATGTCGGCCAGGTTGCCAATTGGGGTGCCCACCATGTACAAAGTGGACATTGGGTGGTCTTGCATGGCTGCAGCCGCATGGGCTGCGTGCAAGGCCGGTTCAAAAGAGGCGTTCATGGGGTCTATCAATGGGAGAACTCAAAGCAAAAGCCGTCAACACCAAACAAAAGGGCGATGCGGCTGAAACGCTGGCTTTGGCGCATCTGAGAGCCCAAGGCATGCGACTGCTCGAGCGCAATTATCGGACCCCGGGGCGGGGCGGTGGTGAAATCGACTTGATCATGCGCGACTCCGATGGCACCTTGGTGTTTGTCGAAGTACGCCAGCGCAGCCGCATGGATCATGGTGGCGCGGCTGCCAGCATTGGCCTGGCCAAGCGACGGCGGATTGTGTGGGCGGCCCGCCACTATCTGATGCGCTGGCCCCAAACGCCGCCGTGTCGGTTTGACGTGGTGGTGGTGGAGCCTTCGGGCACGCAATGGATGGTGGCGGCATTTGACGCGGAGTAAACAAACAGTGGCCGCCAGAAGTTATGATTGCCACATGTTAGAGCAACGCATCGAACAACACTTTATCGATAGCGCCGACCTCAAATACCAGGCGGCCCAAACTCTGAGCAAACCCATCGCTGCGGCGGTCCAGGCCATTTTGGCCAGTGTGACCAATGGTGGCAAAGTCTTGGCCTGTGGCAATGGGGGCTCTGCGGGCGATGCCCAGCATTTCGCGGCGGAGTTCGTGGGGCGATTTGAACGCGAACGCCCCGAACTTGCCGCCATCTCTTTGGTCACTGACAGTTCCATTTTGACGGCCATTGCCAACGATTACCACTTCAATCAGGTGTTTGCCAAACAAGTGCGTGCCCTGGGTCAAGCTGGAGACGTGCTGTTGGCCATCTCCACCAGTGGCAATTCAAGCAATGTGATTGCCGCCATCGAGTCTGCGCATGAACGCGATATGACCGTCATCGCTTTGACTGGCAAGGGTGGCGGCAAGATGGGCACCATGTTGCGCGAAACCGATGTGCACATTTGCATCCCCCATGAGCGCACAGCCCGCATTCAAGAAGTTCATTTGCTGGCCATCCACTGTATTTGTGACGGCGTTGACTCTCAGTTACTAGGCGATCAGGAAAACCCATGACACAAATCGAACCATTCAAACTTCATCGCATCATTGCGGCAGGCTTGTTGACCTTGGGCTTGTCAGCCTGTGTCGCCCCATTGATGGTGGGGGGCTTTGTGGGGGGCACCATGGTGGCCTCGGATCGGCGCACATCCGGGGCACAGCTTGAAGACCAGGGCATTGAAATACGCGCCAGTGCGCGTATCCGTGAGCAAATTGGCACGGGTGTGCACATCAACGTGACCAGTTACAACCGCCAGGTGTTGCTCACCGGTGAGGTGTCCAAGGCGCAAGAAAAGCAACTGGCGGATCAAATTCTCGCGCGCGTTGAAAATGTCCGCAGCGTGGTCAACGAGTTGGCAGTTGCGCCCATTTCAAGCCTTTCAGACCGAGCCAATGACGCGCTCATATCGGGCAAAGTCAAGGCAACCATGGTGGACAGTCGTGATGTTTTTGCCAATGCCTATAAAGTGGTGACCGAGCGTGGCACGGTGTATTTGATGGGCCGTGTGACCCAGCGCGAAGCCAATCGCGCCGTGGAAATCGCGCGCGGCGTCAGTGGGGTGCAAAAAATCATCCGCGTCTTCGAAATCATCACTGAAGAAGAACTCAAGACCTTGCAACCCCCGCCCATGAACGACACACCCCCATCACAAGCCAGCAAACCCTGATGGAAAAAGGCCCTCAAAGGGCCTTTTTCTTGGCCGCAACTGAGCTCGCAACGTGGCTTTTTACTTCAGTCGCTTGATCAGGCTGGACGTGTCCCAGCGCGACCCACCCATGCCTTGCACATCGCCATAAAACTGGTCCACCAAAGCCGTGACCGGCACCCGGGCACCGTTGCGTTTGGCTTCATCCATCACCAGGCCCAGGTCTTTGCGCATCCAATCCACCGCAAAACCAAAATCAAACTTGTCGGCCACCATGGTCTTGCCACGGTTGTCCATCTGCCAACTTTGGGCAGCGCCCTTGCCAATCACATCGAGCACCAGGTTCACATCCAGCCCAGCGCGCTGACCGAAAGCAATGCCCTCGCTCAATCCTTGGACCAAACCGGCGATGCAAATTTGGTTCACCATCTTGGTCAGTTGGCCGGCGCCGCTGGCACCCATCCAGGTGAAAGCGCGCGAAAAGGCCATGGCCACGGGTTTGGCCCGTTCGAACGCTTTTTCATCGCCGCCGCACATGACGGTGAGCAAGCCGTTTTGCGCGCCGCCTTGTCCGCCTGAAACCGGTGCGTCGATGAATGCGACACCTTGCTGGTGGGCCTGTTGAAACAACTCACGCGCCACCATGGCAGAGGCCGTGGTGTGGTCGATCAGCACGGTGCCCGCGTTCATCCCGGCCAATGCGCCATCGGGGCCCAAAATTACCGAGCGCAAATCATCGTCATTGCCAACGCAGCAAAAAACCAGGTCAGCCCCTTGCGCTGCTTGCCGCGGTGTGGGTGCATGTTGGGGGTTTTGGGCGGCAAATTCTTGGCAAAAAGCTTGTGACTTCGCGGCATTGCGGTTGTAAACGGTCACCCGGTGTCCGGCCAATGCCAAATGCCCGGCCATGGGAAAACCCATCACGCCCAAGCCAACAAAGGCAACAGACATGGCGGGGGTGGATTCATAAGTTTTGGGGTTGAGGCTGCTCATGGTGAGATCGGTGAAGTGGTGGTCAAAACCAGATGATAGTGCCCGGCATGGGTGGTTGGGTTTGAAGGGCTCAAACCAAGCTGGGGCGGATCGACAGCGGGTGTTGGGCCTGTTGCGCTTGAATCAAGCCGGCGGCGACCAAACGGCGCAAATCTTGTTCCAAGCTGTACATGCCCCAGCGCGCACCGGTTTGCAAGGCGTGGGCAATTTGATTGATTTTGTGGTCGCGGATCATCTGACCTATGGCTGGTGTGGCGCGCAACACCTCAAAGGCCGCCACCCGTCCGGGGCCTGTGGCACGGGCACAAAGCATCTGAGAGGCAATGCCCAACAAACTCTCGCTCAATTGATTTTGGACCCAGGCTTTCTCATTCGGTTCAAACACGTCAATCAAGCGAGTGATGCTGCTGGCCGCACTGTTGGTGTGCAAGGTCGAAATCACCAAGTGGCCTGTTTCCGCTGCGGTCAAAGCCAAGCGAATGCTTTCGGTGTCGCGCAACTCACCCACCACCAATACGTCCGGGTCTTCGCGCAGGGCCGCGCGCAAGCCGCTGGCAAAACTGAGGGTGTCGCGCATTATCTCGCGTTGGGTGACCAGGCTTTTGCAACTGGTGTGCACAAACTCTATGGGGTCTTCCAAGCTGATCACATGCCGCGCTTGGTGCAAATTGATGTGGTTGACCATGGCGGCCAAAGTGCTGGACTTGCCCGAACCTGTGGGTCCGGTGATCAGCACCAAGCCGCGCGCTTGACCTGCCCAGTCGGACAAAGCCTCGGGGCATTGCAAGCCCTCTAAAGTGGGCACCGTTGTGGCAATGGGACGCAGCACCATACCCAGACCCTGGTGATGCCACATCAGGTTGAAGCGAAAACGCCCCAGCTCGGGCAAGGTAAAGGCGCCGTCATGGTCCAAAGGGGGGGCAAAATTGATCGGCCAAGGCGCGTCTGAAAGCGACTCCAGCCATGCCAAAAAACCCGCGTGATCCAGCACTTGAGGGCTCAAGGGTCGCATGTGCCCGTCAATGCGCACCATTGGTGCTTCACCCACCCGCAAGTGAATGTCTGACGCATGGCGCGCCATGGCGTCGCCAATCCATGCATGGATGTCCATGTCCCTCCTTTTTTTGATCGTTATAGTTTGATTATGGGCAGCTTGAATCAATCTTGGCAACAAGTGCAAGACCGCATACACGCGGCTTGCATGCACAGTGGTCGCCCCACAGACGGTGTGCATTTGTTGGCCGTTTCCAAAACATTTCCCGCACAGCCAGTGGCCGTTGTGGCGGCGATGGGCCAGCGTGACTTCGGCGAAAACTATGTGCAAGAGGGGGTCGACAAAATCGCAGCGCTGCGGCATCTGCCCGGCTTGGTGTGGCATTGCATCGGGCCTTTGCAAAGCAATAAAACCCGACTGGTCGCGGCGCATTTCGATTGGGTGCAAAGCGTGGACCGTTTGAAAATTGCCCAGCGCCTGAACGAGCAACGCCCCGCGCATTTGCCGCCATTGCAAGTTTGTTTGCAAGTCAATACCGATGGCGGCCCCACCAAAGCGGGTGTGGCGCCTGCGGATGCCTTGGCTTTGGCCCAAGCGGTGGCAGCCTTGCCCCGACTGACTTTGCGCGGTCTCATGACCATCCCCGATCCGGTGCAGGGGTTTGACGCACAGGTGGCGGTTCACATGCAAGCCAAGCGATTGTTCGATGGGTTGCAACAGTCCTTGGCATTGCCCCAGTTTGACACCTTGTCCATGGGCATGAGCGGC
>RFNL01000379.1 GCA_009927195.1 Betaproteobacteria bacterium
GCAGGTTTTCCATGCGCGCGCGCATGGTGAAGGCAAAGTCGCCAAAGGTCTCCCAAAACTTCACCCCGTGGTAGCCCACCGACGGCTCAGTCATGCCGGGAAACTTGCCGTTGTCCCAGGGGAAACGGCCCGATTCGACGATCACACCGGCCAAGGTGGTGCCGTGACCACCCAAGTACTTGGTGGCCGAATGGATCACCACATCAGCCCCCCAATCGATGGGGTTGCACAAATACGGTGAGGCCACGGTGTTGTCCACCATCAGCGGCACGCCATGGGCATGGGCCACCTCGGCCACCGCGGCGATGTCGAGCACTTGCAAACTCGGGTTGCCCAGCGACTCGGCAAACACCGCGCGGGTGTTGGGCTGCATGGCAGCGGCCAGAGCCGACACATCGCTGGCGTCGACAAAGCTGCAGTCAATGCCGAACTTGCGCAGGTTCACCGCCAGCAGGCTGACCGTGCCACCGTACAAAGCGGCAGCGGCCACCACATGGTCACCGGCCTGCAGCAAGGTGGTCAACGCCATGGTTTCGGCCGCCATGCCGCTGGCCGAGGCCAGGCCGGCGCGCCCACCCTCCAAGGCCGCCACCCGCTCCTCCAAGGCCGCTACAGTGGGATTGGACAAGCGGCTGTACACATTGCCAAAGGTTTGCAAGTTGAACAAGGCCGCCGCATGTTCGGCGCTGTCAAACACAAAACTGGTGGTTTGGTAGATGGGCAAGGCGCGTGCACCGGTGGCGGCATCGGGAATTTGTCCGGCATGGATGGCCAGGGTCTCAGGTTGGAAGCGGTGCTCGGCCATGGGGTTCAGTGCGGGCGTTGGGCCGAAATGACTTGGGTGTTCACACCGGCCCAATGCAGTCCACCAAACAAGCGCGCATGCTCAATTTTCACGCAACGGTTCATCACCGAATCCCGCCCGGCTTGCTGCCACAGGGCATCGGCTTGGGCATTGGCCACCCCCAGTTGTTGCCACAAACAGCGCGCGCCCATGGCCAAGGCCTGCTCGGCAATCGGCAGCACATCCTCGGTGCGGCGAAACACGTCCACCATGTCAACGGGGAAGTCGATCGCGGCCAAGTCGGGGTAGCAGCGCTGGCCCAACACTTCGGTGTAGCGAGGGTTGACCGGCACCACGGTATAGCCCGCGGTTTGCATGTATTTGGCGGCGAAATAACTGGGACGGTTCCAATCCGCTGACAAGCCCACCACCGCAATGGTGCGGCAGCTTTGCAAGATGCGGCGCAATTGGGCGTTGGTGGAATCCATGGTGCAGGAGTTTATGGGATTTATCGTGGACCTCCCAAGGTCTTGCAATGCATCCCGATGGCGCAACCACCCAAACCCCATGCCCAAGGCCTTGGTCGACCGCCCAGACATGGCGGTGATGCTGTTGCGCGCGCGTGGGCCAACCCGTGACGGCTGGATCAGCCCAGGCGACGCAGCGCCGTGGCCGCAATGCTGGCCGCATCGACCTT
>RFNL01000363.1 GCA_009927195.1 Betaproteobacteria bacterium
ATCTGAAGATGCATTGTTGAACTCGGCCGCGTCAATCAGGCCACGGTCCAAGGCGGGAACGATCTCGCCACCGGGCAATGGGTTCACGGCGGCACCCAGGTCGGTGAAGATGTCCACGGCCAGGCCCACGGTGCGGTACTTCAAGCCCTTGAGGTCGCTGACCTTGGCAATCGGCTTTTTGAACCAACCCAGGGGCTGGGTGGGCATGGGGCCGTAGACAAATGACACCACATCAATATTGAGCGATTTGTAGATTTCCTCCAGCAGTTGTTTGCCGCCGCCATAGTTGTGCCAGGCCAGCACCATATTGGGGTCCATGCCAAAGGCCGGGCCCGAACCCCACAGGGCCAGGGCCGAGCTTTTGCCATAGTGGTAAGCCAACACGCCGTGGCCCCCATCCAACGTGCCTTTGTTGACCGCGTCCAGCAGTTGGAAGGCAGGCACCACAGCCCCCGAGGGCAGCACTTCAATTTTCAGGCGGCCACCGGCCATGTCGTTGACTTTTTTGGCAAAGTCATTGGCGTATTCGTGAAAAATGTCCTTGGCCGGCCAGGTGCTTTGAAAGCGCAACGAGGTGGTCTGGGCCATCGACACCATGGGCGCAGACAGGGCACCAGCGGCCACAGCAGCGCCTTTGAGCAGGTTGCGGCGGCGGGGGATTTTTTGTTCGGACATCGATTTCTCCTGTGGATTGAATATGAAAGAAAAACGGTGTATTTTTGACGATGCGCGCGCATTCGCTAGAGGGTTTGTACCCATGGGCCGGCTGCGTGGATCAGGTCAGTCGTTGGGTGCCGGCTATTTGATCCAAGCCCCGGTGCAAGGCGATTTCGAGCAAGCCGTCAAATAACAGGCTGTCGACCAACTCAAACGGCACCGACATGCTGGGCGCCATTTTCCAACCCGCCCCACCGGTCATGAAGCACATCGGATCGGCCTGACAATGGCTGCGCACATGCTGCACCATGCGTTCAATGGCGCCTGCAATGGCAAAGGTGCCGCCACTGGTCAGGGCATCGCTGGTGTTGGTGGGAAAGCGGCGCACCTCGCCGGTGGGCACCCGCAGTCCCGCAGTGCCCGACTCCAAAGCGCGCAACATGATGCCGTGGCCAGGCAGGATCAGGCCGCCCAAAAAGCGCCCTTGGGCATCTACCGCTTCGACCGTGACCGCCGTGCCCACCATGACAATGACCATGGGTCGATCGGGATGGGATCCGGTTTGTTTTTTCATCCGGGCCAAAGCACCGATCATGGCCACCCACCGGTCAGCGCCCAGTCGGGTGGGATGGTCGTAGCCGTTGATCAAACCGGCCTCCTGCGCCGAGGGCACAACCCAGCGCGGGGGCACGTCCCACCACTCCATTTGCTCTTCGACACGACGGCGGATGGCCTCGCCAGCGACGATGCAGCCCAGCATCTGATGCGGGGCGGGCCAGGCCTTCCAGTCACCCTCGGCCAAGCGGTCGATGTTTTCCAAAAACACCGCACCGTGGCCGAGCAGTTTGGCGCCGGGACGTGCTTGTTCGTAACGGGCCCATTTCAGCCGTGTGTTGCCCACGTCGAGTGCTAAAAAAGTCATAATTATTGGGATCTCGATGGTGCATTATCTTCAATTTCAGCCCCAGGTCCGAACCGGGCACAAACCCGGGCTGCCATTAACGGCACGGTTCGATAAACTGTTTGTCCTAGCCTTTGTAGAAAGCCCCCCATGAAAGTCATCGAAGAGATCCTGGCCCAAGCACACACCATGGCGGCTGTTCGGCGCGACATCCACGCCCATCCCGAGTTGTGTTTTCAAGAGCAACGCACCGCCGATGTGGTGGCCCAGCAACTCACGGCTTGGGGCATCCCCATTCACCGCGGCATGGGCACCACCGGTGTGGTGGGCATCATTAAAGGAGGTGACAGTCCGCGCGCGATTGGCTTGCGCGCCGATATGGATGCCTTGCCCATGCAAGAGTTCAACACCTTTGCCCACGCCAGCCAGCATGCGGGCAAGATGCATGCTTGTGGCCACGATGGCCACACCACCATGTTGTTGGCTGCGGCCCAGCACCTGGCAAAACACCGCCGCTTTGATGGCACCGTGTATCTGATTTTTCAGCCGGCGGAAGAAGGCGGTGGTGGTGCACGCGAGATGATCAAAGACGGCTTGTTTGACAAATTTCCCATGGACGCGGTGTTTGGCATGCACAACTGGCCGGGCATGAAGGTGGGGCAGTTTGCGCTCAGCAGCGGGCCGGTGATGGCTTCGAGCAATGAATTCAAAATCACGATTCGTGGCAAGGGCAGTCATGCGGCGTTGCCGCACAACGGCATCGACCCGGTGCCAGTGGCCTGCCAAATGGTGCAAGCCTTTCAAACCATCATCAGCCGAAACAAAAAACCAGTCGATGCAGGGGTGATCTCGGTCACCATGATCCATGCGGGAGAGGCCACCAATGTGGTGCCCGATGCCTGTGAGTTGCAAGGCACGGTGCGCACCTTCACGGTGGAGGTGCTCGACTTGATCGAGCGGCGCATGCGCCACGTGGCCGAGCATGTGAGCGCGGCCCATGAAGCGGTGTGTGAGTTCTCCTTTCGCCGCAATTACCCGCCCACCACCAACCACCCGGCCGAGACGGCTTTTGCGCGCCAGGTCATGGCCGACATGGTGGGAGCTGACAATGTGTTGGCCCAAGAGCCCACCATGGGTGCCGAAGACTTCTCCTACATGTTGCAAGCCAAACCGGGGTGTTATTTCTTCATTGGCAATGGCGACGGCGACCACCGTGAGATGGGCCATGGCGGGGGGCCTTGCACCTTGCACAACCCCAGCTACGACTTCAACGACGAGTTGATCCCGCTGGGGGGCTCTTGTTGGGTGCGATTGGTTGAGGCCTGGTTTGCCGCCCAGCCATGAGCGCCGCGACCGAGCAGGCATTTGCGCCGAGCTACGCCCAAGCGCGTGAATTGTTTTTGCAAGCGGCCCAGGCCCGTGGCCTGGTGGTGGACAGCCGTGTCCATCCTTTGCCCGGTCGGGATGGCGAAGTCATGGCCATGGACGTGGTGTGGGACGGCCCCGCCCAGGCCAGCCGGGTGCTCATTGTCAGCAGCGCTTGCCATGGGGTGGAGGGGCATTGCGGCTCGGGCGTTCAAGTCGATGCCCTGCGTCGCCCTGACTGGCGGCCCACACCTTGGCACAGCGATGTGGCGGTGCTTTGGATCCATGCCCTCAACCCCTATGGCTTTTCCCATGGGCGGCGCACCACGCATGAAAACGTGGACCTCAACCGCAACTTTCACCGTTTTGACCAGGCCTTGCCCGACAACCCGGGCTACCGCGACATCCACCACTGGTTGATTCCAGCGCAGTGGCCACCCAGTGAAGCCAATGAGGCGGCTTTGCAAGACTGGGTAGACCGCCATGGCAAAGCGGCTTTTCAACAAGCCGTCTCGGGTGGTCAGCACAGCCATCCGGATGGCTTGTTCTACAGCGGCCGCGCGCCCACCTGGAGCCACCAAACACTGCGTCAGGTGCTGCACACGCATGCAGGCCATGCGCGGCATGTGGGTTGGATCGATGTGCACACGGGATTGGGGCCCTCGGGTGTGGGCGAGCGCATCTTTGCGTGCAAAAACGATGCGTCGGCTTTGGCCCGCACCCAGGCCTGGTGGGGCAGCAAAGACACGCCGATCACCTCGATTTACGACGGGTCCTCCACCTCTGCCTTGTTGACCGGCCTCATGTGGTCGGCCGTGGAAGACGAATGTCCGCAGGCGCAATACACGGGCATGGCGCTTGAATACGGTACCGTCCCCTGGACCGAAACCCTGTGGGCTTTGCGCGCCGATCAGTGGCTGGCCTTGCACCCGCAGGCCAATGCCCAACAGGCCCAACACATCCGGGCAGATTTGCGCCGGGTGTTCTATACCGATACCGACGCCTGGAAACAGCAAATCCTGGTGCAAGCGCGTCAAGCACTGGCCCAAGGCATCGCAGGCCTGTCCCAGGCTTGATGAGCGCCCAGCCCGCTCAATCCGTTGGGGCGGTGCTGTAGGGGGCCAGCAGGCTTTGCAGGTGCGCGCGCGCACCGACGATCAAATGTGGTGAAAGCAGGCGCAGCACATGCTGTGCCCCGCCCATCAGCGCTTGCGCGGCGCTGTCTTCCTCCAGCGCATGGCGGGGGTTGCGCACGTATTCGTAACTCAGCCACCAGGTCAGCAGCACCACCATGTGGGTGGCCAGGGCCTCGCGCTGTGCGCCATCGAGTTGCAAAGCGCCTTGGTGGTGCAAGCCAGCGATCAGTTGCGCAAACGCGCGCTGCTGGCGCGCGAGCAAATCTTTGACCTCGGTCTCCAGCCGCCGGTTGCGGCTGATCAAGTCGTTGAGGTCACGGTACAAAAAACGGTGGTCCCACAACTGCTCAAACAAAGAATGGATGAAAAACCAGGCGTCTTCCACATCGTGCACATCGGCGGCGGCATTGAGCAAGGGGTTGAGTTGCGTCAAATAGCGGTCGAACAAGGCGTTGACCAGCTCGTCTTTGGCCGGAAAGTGGTAGTACAGATTGCCCGGACTGATGCGCAGTTCGGTCGAGATCAGGTTGGTTGAGACATTGGGTTCGCCAAAGCGGTTGAACAAGGCCAGGCTGGTCTCGATGATGCGCTCAGCGGTTCGCCGGGGTGCTTTTTTGACCATGGCCTTGGGCTGGCAGGCAAAGGCTCAGCGCTTGGTGCCGCCTGCTCGGGGTCTGGCGGCCCGGGGTGCGCTCGGCGCTTTGGGGGCGCTTGGGTTGGTCTTGATCAGGGTGCTGGTTTGTGGGCCGACCCGTTTGGCGTTTGACTGTCGGGCGGTGCTGGTTTTTACCGAGGTGTTTTTGGCTGCGGTGCTTTGGGCGCTGGCAGAGGTTTTACCCGGTTTGCGCTGGGCCAAGGCCTCTTCCAAGGCCGTGATGCGTGCATGCAGGGTTGCCACCTCTTGTGGCGAAGGCCAGTCCAATCGCTGAAGGGCTTTGGCCACGCGTTGCTCGAACAAGGTTTCCAACCGATCCCAAGAACCGCTGGCGCGCTCGGTGAATTGGCTGGCCAAGGTGTTCATGGTGTGGGTGGCTTGGGCGATTTTTTCTTCGGCCACTTGCTGGGTTTGTCGCTGCAATTGCAGGCCGTCTTTGATCAGCGACTCAAACACCTTGCCCCCTTCTTGCTGGGCTTTGGCAAACGCGCCCAAACCGGCGAGCCAAATGTGGTTGGCCGAGTCCCGAATGTGGTCCTTCAATGTGTCGGGGTCATGGGCGGGGGCAGCGGTGCGGGCCATGGGATTCTCCAGTCAAAGCAGGTCTGCACTGTAGCCCAGTTGGGCGACCTCAGGCCGCAACAGCCGCAGGCCCTTGGGCTATCAACCGCGCCAAGCCCAGGCTTTTTTCATGGCCAGCCATTGGCCGGCCGACTCGGGGTTGGTTTGGGCTTTGCGCCAAGCGCGCCGCACAAAGGCCACCAAGACCCCCAAGAACAAACCGGCAAAGGCCGCCACCAACACAATGATGGCACGCTTGGGTTTGGACTTGCGCTCAGGCGGCGTGGCCACATCGACTTGCTGCAGCAGCGGACCCTCCTTGGCTTCGTCGACCCGGGCCAACTCGTACTGTCGGATCAACACTTCAAGCATGGCTTCTTGCACTTTCACGTCGCGATAGGACTTGACCGCTTCTTGGTGCAAGGGGCTGGCCGAGGCTTTGCTTTCGCCCGAGCCAAGTTCGGTTTTGCTCAATTGGGCCCGCAAAGCCGCCAGTTCGCTGGCGATGCGCTGGGACTCCGGGTTTTGGGCGGTGGCAAAGCGGCTCATGGCTTGCAATTGCACCTCCCGGGCGGCAATTTGGCTACGCAACTCTGCGCTGGCACGCACACCGGTCTCGGCCAACACAGCGGTGACTTGCATGCCCGACTTGTCTTTGGCCGCCCGAAAAGCCGCCTCGACCTGGGCCAGCTTGTCCTGGGTTTGCTGAATTTGTTGCTCGTAAAAAACCCGTCTTTGCTGGGCCTCTGTCACTGCCAGGCGGCCCAGCATGGCATGCAAAGCCTGCACATGGCGATTGGCCAGTTCGGCGGCAAACACCGGGTCTTTGTCGTCGGCTTCGATGTTGAGCAAACCAGACTTCTTGTCTGCGGTGATGCGCACCTGGCCTTTGAGGGCCACGCGGGTGTCGGTCAGCGTTTTGGCCTCATAGCGCTCTTGCAACTGAAGGTCTGCGATCAGGCGGTTTTGCAGGCCTTCGCTGCCCAGAAATGCGATGTACATCTCGTCTTGGCTTTTAAAGCCACCCCCCCCGCCCAAGCCGGCCAAAGCACCCAAGCCACCCAAGCTGGCCAAGGCCGCGGCCGCTGCGCCGCCTTGTTGTTGCTGCGGTGGCATGACCACGGTTTTGGCGGTGAAGATGGGGGTCATGAGCAAGCTCACCACCACCGCCACCACCGTGGTGATCAGGGGAATGGCAAACAGGGTTTTCTTTTCTTCGCCCAAGGCGGTGGCCAGGTCGAGCAAGCTGATCTCGTCTTCGTCGGCCAAGGGCGAAGCGCCAGACTGGGTGTGGTCGTTCATGCGTGCGATCTCACTGGCGAAGTGTTTTCAAGGCCGCTGCACCAATGCCCAACTGGTAGATGAGTTGGGTCCAGTCTTTGGCAACGCTGATGAATTGGACATAGCCAGTGCGCCGGTCCAATTTTTCGGGTACAAAAA
>RFNL01000044.1 GCA_009927195.1 Betaproteobacteria bacterium
GACGGCCAAGGAGCCCGGCAAACGGCGAAATGCCAATTGAACGCTGTGGAACATTTTGTCGACCAAGGCGCCGCGTTCCATCACATATCCCATGAGCACAAACAAGGGAATGGACAGCAAAGTGTCATTGGTCATCGCGCCAAAGGCGCGCTGCACCATCAGATTAAAGACTTTGTTGTCAAGCCAAGGGGCGCCGGGTTCATAAAAGGCGCCAAAGCCAAAGGCCATGCCCAAACCCATCAGGGTGAAGGCGGTGGGAAAGCCCAGCATGATCACCACCACGATGAGGGAGAGCATCAACAGGCCGAGTGCGGGATCGCTCATCAGTGGCCTCCCTTGGCACGTTGGTGGGCAGATTCCTCGATGTGTTTGGCGTTGGCAATGGCTTGCATCGCTGCGGCATGATCGACCAAGTCGCTGCCTGCCAGTTGTTGTTCGACCACATCAATTTCATCGGCATCTTTCAACCGTGGTGTCCATTCGCCGGTGCGGATGCACACCACGCAGCGCAAAATTTCGGACAGGCCTTGCATCAAGACCACCAAACCCGCCACGGGGATGACCGACTTGAATGGGTACAGCGGCAGCGGGTCGGCATTGAAGGTGTGTTCACCAATGGCCCAGGCATCAGCGGCATAGGTCCAACCAGCCCAGGTCAGGGCAACCACACCGGGGATGAAAAACAGCACATAAAGCACCAGGTCCAACCAGGCCTGGGTGCGCGGTTGGGCGCTGCCGTAGAAAAAGTCGCCGCGCACATGGCCGTCTTGACACAGGGTGTAGGCGCCACCCATCATGAACAAGGTGCCGTACATCATGTTGCTGGCATCGAATATCCAAGCGGTGGGGGCATTGAGGGCATAACGTTTGAATACTTCGACGACCACCATGAGCATCAGCGCCACGATGAGCCATGCAAATGCCTTGCCCACCCAGGTGCTGATGTTGTCGGCCGTGTGCAGCAGTTGTTGCGTGTTCATGGTTGACATTTGAAAAGTAAAAAACCCATCCAGGCGAACCCGGATGGGTTGGTCAAGCGAGGCAAGAAGTTTACGCTTTCTTGTTGAAGTAGCGGTTGTAGGCCATCTTGAAGTCGACCATGTAGTCGTTCTGCCATTGACCGGCGCGGGCGGCAAATGCCTGTTGCGAGTCCATCACGCGCTTGAAGAAGGGGTTTTCGGCCGACTTCTTGGCCACCACTTTGTCCCAGGCGTCGAGTTGGGCTTTCAAAATGGCATCGGGTGTTTTATAGAACTTGATGCCTTGTTTTTTCATTTCGGCATAGTCTTTGGAATTGCGATCGATGGCTTTCCAGCTCATCTCGGCCGAGGAGGCCTGTACCGCGTATTCAATGACAGATTTGAGCTCGGTGGGCAGGGCTTCGAGCTTGCCTTTGTTGAACAGG
>RFNL01000224.1 GCA_009927195.1 Betaproteobacteria bacterium
GATCAAATCCCTGGCTGTCAAAGAACAACCGGGCCTGATCATTTTGGGCAAACAAGCGATTGACGACGATTGCAACCAAACCGGTCAAATGCTGGCCGCCTTGACCGATTGGCCACAAGCGACCTTTGCCTCCAAAGTGGAAGTGATCGGCCCTCGGGTGCAAGTCACGCGGGAGGTTGACGGCGGTTTGGAAACCTTGTCGTTGCTCATGCCGGCGGTGATCACCACCGATTTGCGCTTGAACGAGCCGCGTTATGTGACCCTTCCCAACATCATGAAAGCCAAGAAAAAGCCCCTGGATGTGTTCAAACCCCAAGACCTGGGTGTGGATGTGGCCCCGCGCATCAAGACCTTGAAGGTCAGTGAGCCGCCCAAGCGCAGCGCGGGCATCAAGGTGGCCGATGTGGCCGCGCTGGTGGACAAACTCAAAAACGAAGCAAAGGTGATCTGACATGCGCGCACTGGTGATAGCCGACCACGACCATCAAACCATCAAGGGTTCGACCCTCAATACCGTCACCGCCGCCTTGGCCTGCGCCCCCGAGGTGCATGTGCTGGTGGCGGGTCACCATGCCTCTGCCGCTGCGGCGGCGGCGGCCCACATCAAGGGCGTGACCAAGGTGCTGCATGCCGATGCGGCTGGACTGGCCCACGGTTTGGCCGAAAACCTGGCGGCCCAGGTGCTGGCTTTGGCCGATGGGTACACCCACATTTTGTTTCCGGCCACGGCTGGCGGCAAAAATGTGGCACCCCGGGTGGCCGCCAAGCTTGACGTGGGCCAAGTCAGCGACATCACCCGCGTTGACAGCCCCGACACCTTTGAACGACCCATTTATGCGGGCAATGCCATGGCCACGGTACAAGCCACCGATGCGGTCAAGGTCATCACGGTTCGCACCACGGGCTTTGATGCCGCTGCTCAGCAAGGGGGTGCGGCTGCAGTGGATGTGGTGGCTGCCGTCAACGAATCTGGCAAAAGCCAATACGTGGGCAGTGAAATTGCCAAAAATGACCGCCCTGAATTGACCGCCGCCAAAATCATCGTCTCGGGTGGCCGCGCTTTGGGCAGTTCAGAGAAGTTCGATGAAGTGATGACCCCTTTGGCCGACAAACTGGGTGCGGCCATGGGTGCCAGCCGCGCGGCGGTGGATGCGGGCTATGCCCCCAACGACTGGCAAGTGGGCCAAACCGGCAAGATCGTGGCGCCTCAGTTGTATGTGGCTTGCGGCATCAGCGGGGCCATCCAGCATTTGGCCGGCATGAAGGACAGCAAGGTCATTGTGGCCATCAACAAAGACCCCGAAGCACCGATCTTCAGCGTGGCCGACTATGGCCTGGAGGCTGATTTGTTTGCCGCTGTGCCTGAGTTGGTGTCACAGCTTTAAGCCTTTCACACTGGGACTGAGACCCGTGCATGGGTCTTTGCCGCCCTTGTTTTATGACCGAGGTACCCATGAGCTACACCGCACCCGTCCAAGACATGCTGTTCAACATGCACCACCTGGCTGGCTTGGAGGAAATCGCCAAGATCCCGGGGTTTGAAGACGCGGGTTTGGAGACCGCCCAGGCGGTGTTGGGGGAATGCGCCCGATTCAACCAAGATGTGTTGGCGCCCCTGAATTGGGAAGGCGACCAAAACCCGTCGTATTGGCGTGAAGGTGTGGTCACCACCACCCCAGGTTTCAAGCAGGCCTATCAACAGTACGCACAAGGGGGCTGGCAAGGCTTGCAGCACCCTGCGGAGGTGGGTGGTCAAGCTTTGCCCAAAACCATTGGTGCCGCTTGCGGCGAAATTTTGAACGCTGCCAATATGAGTTTTGCCCTGTGTCCTTTGCTGACCGATGGGGCCATCGAGGCCTTGCTGACGGCTGGCAGCGATGCCCTCAAAGCCACCTATTTGCACAAGCTGGTCAGTGGTGAGTGGACAGGCACGATGAATCTGACTGAACCGCAAGCGGGTTCGGATTTGTCCATGGTCCGCACCTGCGCCGAACCCCAGGCCGATGGCACCTACAAGGTGTTTGGCACCAAGATCTACATCACCTACGGTGAACACGATATGGCCGACAACATCATCCATTTGGTGTTGGCCCGGGTCGCAGGTGCACCCGAGGGCGTCAAAGGCATCAGCTTGTTTGTGGTGCCCAAGTTTTTGGTCAACCAGGATGGCAGTTTGGGCCAGCGCAATGATGTGCATTGCGTGAGCATCGAACACAAAATGGGCATCAAGGCCAGCCCCACTGCAGTGCTGCAATATGGCGACAAAGGCGGTGCCGTGGGCTATTTGGTGGGCCTGGAGAATCGCGGCCTGGAGTATATGTTCATCATGATGAACGCCGCCCGCTATGCGGTGGGGGTGCAAGGCATTGCCATTGCCGAACGGGCTTACCAAAAGGCCACCCAGTTTGCCCGTGACCGCATCCAAAGCCGACCGGTGGATGGTTCGGTCAAAGCCGCAACTCCCATCATCCATCACCCTGATGTGCGCCGCATGCTCATGACCATGCGCGCCTACACCGAAGGTTGCCGGGCGATGGCCGCTGTGGCCGCTGCCGCTTATGACGCCTCGCACCACCATCCCGAGCTTGTGACCAGACAGCAAAACAAAGCTTTTTACGAGTTTTTGGTGCCTCTGGTCAAAGGCTACAGCACCGAGATGAGTTTGGAAGTCACCTCCTTGGGGGTGCAGGTGCATGGTGGCATGGGCTTCATCGAGGAAACTGGTGCGGCCCAGTTTTACCGAGACGCCAAGATATTGACCATCTACGAAGGAACCACCGCCATTCAAGCCAATGACCTGGTGGGACGTAAAACCGCTCGCGATGGTGGGCAAACCGCCAAAGCCATTGCCAGTGAGGTGCAAAACACGGAGCTGGCCCTTCTCACCTTGGGCACAGGTGCAGCCAAAGCCATGGCCAAGCGCCTGGCCGCCGCCCGTCAAGCCTTTGTCGAGGTGGTGGAATTCATCGTCGAACAATCGGCCCATCATCCCAATGCGGCATTTGCGGGCAGCGTGCCATACCTCATGCTGGCCGGTAATGTGATGGCGGGTTGGCAGTTGGCGCGTTCCTATCTGGTGGCGCAAAAGCAGCCTGACGATGCGTTCATGAAAGCCAAGGCCGTGACCGCGCGCTTTTATGCCGACCACATTTTGAGCAAAGCACCTGGTTTGCGCGACAGCATTGTGGAAGGTGCTGACAGTGTGATCGACATGGACCTGGGGTCTTTTTAATCACTCCCATGCGCAAGGGGCCGCCAAGGCCCTTGACCAACTCAGCCAATCTCTGGCCTTTCAACAGGAAAAATCCATGTCCAAACTCCCAGCGGTGCTATCTGGACTGCCATTCCCGGTCATTGGCTCGCCACTGTTCATCATCAGCAACCCCAAATTGGTGATTGCACAATGCATCAACGGTGTGGTGGGGGCGATGCCGGCCTTGAATGCCCGGCCTGCCTCGCAGCTCGATGAGTGGCTGGCTGAGATCACCGAGGCCTTGGCTGCCCATGATCGGGCTCACCCGGAAAACCCGGCCGCTCCGTTTGCCATCAATCAAATTGTGCACAAGAGCAATGACCGCTTGGCGCACGACATGGCCTTGTGTGTGAAGTACAAGGTGCCGGTGATCATCACCTCCTTGGGTGCGCGCGAAGAGGTCAACCAAGCCGCCCACAGCTACGGTGGGGTGGTGTTGCATGACATCATCAACAACAATTTCGCGCACAAGGCCATTGAAAAGGGGGCCGACGGTTTGATCGCTGTGGCAGCTGGCGCTGGCGGTCATGCCAGCGTGAAAAGCCCGTTTGCCATGGTCCAAGAAATACGCCAATGGTTCGATGGCCCTTTGGCACTGAGCGGCTCGATTGCCAGCGGCGGGGCGATTCTGGCGGCCTTGGCCATGGGCGCAGACTTCGCCTACATCGGCTCGGCCTTCATTGCCACCGACGAGGCCCGTGCCAGCGACGCGTACAAACAGTGCATCGTCAACAGCAACTCCGACGACATCGTCTACAGCAACTTGTTCACGGGCGTGCACGGCAACTACCTGGCCCCTTCCATCCGCAATGCCGGGCTTGACCCTGACAATTTGGCGCAGAGCGATCCCAGCAAAATGGACTTTGCGGGTGACAAGACCAAGGCCTGGAAAGACATCTGGGGTTGTGGCCAAGGCATCGGCGCGATCGACAAGGTGCAAAGCACGTCCGCGTTGATTGCCCAACTCAAGGAGCAATACGCCAGCGCCAAAACCCACTTGCTGGCTTGAATGGCAAAGGCCCCTTCGAAGGGGCCTTTGCGTGGGAGAAGGGTTTGTGCGTTCAACCAAAGTGGCATATGTAGTGGTAGGCCTCATCCACCTTGATCTCAAACGAAGAGTTGGCCGGCACTGAAAACTTGTCGCCTGGGCCTGCGTGTTGCCAGGCATCGCTACCGGCCAGTTTGTACGTGCAAGCACCCGCCACGCATTCCATGATTTCGGCGGCAGCGGTGTGGAAGGTCAGGTGCGAGGGCAGCATCACACCCACCGATTTTTTCTCACCAGTGGGCAGCGTTACCGTGTGGCTCACGCACTTGCCGTCAAAAAACACATTGGCTTTGGAAGCGACGCTCGCGCCCAGGAGATGCTCGGTCACCATGGTCAGGCCTTTATTTTTGCTGCAGTTTTTCGGGCAGGGGTTTTGGCCTTGCGGGCGGCGCGTTCGGTTTTCAAGTTGCCCGCGATGCGCATGCGCAAGGCGTTGAGTTTGATGAACCCGCCAGCATCGGCCTGGTTGTAGGCACCGCCGTCGTCGTCAAAGGTGGCGATGCGGGTGTCAAACAAACTGTCGGTTTTGCTCTCGCGACCCACGCACATGATGGTGCCCTTGTACAGCTTCAAGCGCACCTTGCCGTTGGCGGTGGCTTGCGAGGCGTCGATCAGGCCTTGCAGCAGCTCGCGCTCGGGGCTGAACCAGTAGCCGTTGTAGATCAGGCGGGCAAGCGAGGCATCAGGTCTTCCTTGAGGGCCAGCACTTCGCGGTCGAGGGTGATGGACTCGATGGCGCGGTGGCCTGCCAGCAAGATGGTGCCGCCAGGGGTTTCGTAGCACCCGCGGCTCTTCATGCCCACGTAGCGGTTTTCCACCTTGTCCAGGCGGCCGATGCCATGCTTGCCGCCCACGCTGTTGAGCTGGGTCAGCACATTGGCCGGGCTCATGCGCACGCCGTCAATCGCCACCACGTCGCCGTGCTGGTAGGTGAGTTCGATGATTTGCGGTTTGTTGGGCGCTTTTTTGGGGCTGACGGTGAGACGCCACATGCTGTCTTTGGGCGCAAAGTTGGGGTCC
>RFNL01000222.1 GCA_009927195.1 Betaproteobacteria bacterium
GGCGTGGCAAAGCAGTTGTCCACCGCCAGCCAGGCGCCTGCACGGCGGGCCACGTCGGCCAATGCCGCAATGTCACAGACCTCGGTCAAGGGGTTGGTGGGGGTTTCGGCAAACAACAAACGGGTGTTGGGCTGGACCGCAGCCTGCCATTGACTGACATCGGTTTGCGAGACAAAGGTGGATTGCACCCCGAACTTCGCAAACTCGCCGCCAATGAGTTTGATGGTTGAACCGAACATGGAATGCGAGCAAATCACATGGTCGCCACTTTTGAGCAAACCCATGCACATCAGCAAGATGGCCCCCATGCCCGAGGCCGTGCCAATGCAAGCTTCGGTGCCCTCCAAAGCCGCCAGGCGTTGTTCCATGCTGGTGACGGTGGGGTTGCCCAGACGGGCATAGGTGTAGCCCTCTTCTTCACCGGCAAAACGGCGAGCGGCGGTGTCTGCATCGGGCTGTACGTAACCGCTGGTGAGGTACAAGGCCTCTGAGTTTTCACCGTACTGGCTGCGCGCTACAGCGGCGCGCACCGACTGGGTATCGCGGTGCAGGTCTGGCAAGTTGTGAGGATCTTTCATGGAGCTTGGGAGGTGGCGGGGTTGGGAAGGGTCAGGCGAGAGCCATCGCCGCCGTTTTCATCTGGGGTGTGGCGCTGGGCGGCCATGCGGGCGATGTCTTGCGCGGTGATATCGCCAGTGACATACACACCGTCAAAACACGAGGCATCAAAGCCTTGCACCAGGGACGGGGCGGCGGCGGCTTGGCGCACAGCGGACTTCATGCCCTCGACGTCTTGGTAAATCAAGGCATCGCATCCGATCATGTCCCTGACCTCCTCCACCGAACGATTGTGTGCCACCAACTCATCGGTCGTGGGCATGTCGATGCCATACACATTGGGGTAACGCACTGGCGGGGCAGCACTGGCCAGGTAAACCCTGCGGGCTCCGGCATCGCGGGCCATTTGAACAATTTCTTGGCTGGTGGTGCCACGCACGATTGAGTCATCGACCAACAGCACGTTGCGCCCTTTGAACTCACTGGCGATGGCATTGAGTTTTTGCCGCACCGAGCGCTTGCGCACGGCTTGGCCAGGCATGATGAAGGTTCGCCCGACATAGCGGTTTTTCACAAAGCCCTCGCGATAGGGCAGGCCCAGCAAATGGGCCAGTTGCATGGCACTGGGGCGACTTGACTCAGGAATGGGAATGACCACATCAATCTCATTGGGCGGTACGGTGGAGATGACCCGCTTGGCCAAAGTCTCGCCCAAATTCAAACGCGCTTGGTACACCGAAATTCCGTCCAACACCGAATCCGGTCGGGCCAAATACACAAATTCAAAAATGCAAGGGCTCAGCACCGTCGCATCGCTGCAAATCTGGGCATGCACTTGGGTGTGCATGTCGATGAACACGGCTTCGCCAGGGGCAATATTGCGTTCAAACCGATGGCCTGTGCCCTCCAATGCGACCGATTCACTGGCCAACATGATGGCACCTTCGGCACTGCGGCCCATGCACAAGGGCCGAATGCCATACGGATCGCGAAAGGCCAACAAGCCATGGCCAGCGATCATGGCAATCACCGCATACGAACCACGGATGCGTTTTTGCACACCGCGTACCGCCTCGAACACCTGTTGCGGCGACAGCGAAAAACCACGCGAAGTGCGCTCGAGTTCGTGCGCCAAAACATTGAGCAAAACCTCTGAATCGCTCTCTGTGTTGATGTGGCGGTGGTCGGTGTTGAACAACGCCGAATGCAGGGCTGGCGCATTGGTCAGGTTGCCGTTGTGCACCAATACCAAACCAAATGGGGCATTGACGTAAAAAGGCTGAGCCTCTTCCTCGCTGTAGGCATTGCCCGCTGTGGGGTAACGCACCTGGCCCAGCCCAATGGGACCCGGCAGGGCTCGCATGTTGCGGGTGCGAAACACATCGCGCACCATGCCCTTGGCCTTGTGCATGAAGAATTTGCGGTCCAGTTGGGTGACGATGCCCGCAGCATCTTGGCCCCGGTGTTGCAGCAACAACAAGGCGTCATAAATCAACTGGTTGACAGCTGCGTTGCTGGCAACGCCGACGATTCCACACATCAGGGCAGGTACTTTCCAAATTCGATTGGCATCAGCGGCTTGACCCATGCCAGAAAATTCGACAACAGTGGCCCGCTGTGCGAATCGCGCCACCAGTCTGCATTTTGCAAGGGCGTCATGGCCAGGGCGGCGGTGGCGGCCAACAACAACAGGCAAGCGCGCAGCAGCCCAAACAAACCGCCCAAAATCCGGTCCAACCAGCCCAGGCCAACCACATTGATCAAGGCCTTGGCCATCCACATCACCACGGCCACGCCAATCAACGCCATCACCATCACCAACACAAAAGCACTGGCCATGCGCAAGCCCTGCGCTTCAATGGGCAACCAAGGGCTGATTTGGTCTGCGTGTGTCTGCGCCAGGTAGAAAGCCAGCACCCATCCCAACAAGGACAAGACTTCATGGGTGAGGCCGCGCCACATGCCCAAGGCCAGTGACAGGGCCATCGCTCCTCCAACGAGAATGTCCAGGACTTGGATGCTTTCCCAGTTCACAGGCTCAAGACCGCCGGGGTGAACTCGAGTTGCTTGGCTTTATCGGCCGCTTTGTCCGCCTCTTCACGGCTGGCAAATGGACCCAATCGGACACGGGTTCGTTTCCCCTCTTTGGTCTCGGCGACATGGGTGTAGGTTTTGAGACCGGCTTTTTCCAATTTGCGGCGCGCTTCGCGGGCCTTGTCGGCATCGGCATAAGCACCGACTTGAACCACAAAGCGTGCGCTGCCGTCTTTGCCCTCAGCCACCGGGGTCTGGGCAGGCTCCGCCTTGGGACTTTCCGGCTTGACACCCTCCGCATTCACCACCTCGGTTTTGGCCGGCTCTGGTTTGGCAGAGGTGCTGGGCGAAGGGTTGGCTGAGAGCGGGAATGTGGGCTGGGCTTTGGCCGCGTTGGTGGCGGCATCCAACAACTCTTCTTTGGGCCCCAAGCCTTGCTCGGCGGTCAATTTGGGGGGGGTGGCATCGTTTTGGCTGGGCTCCGTGATGGCTGTCACCTGCCCAGGGTTGTGGCGACCTTTGTTCTTGTCGGGAATTTCAACCGCAATATCCACCGATACGGTGCGTGGCTGGGTGTCGAAAATGAGGGGAAAGCCAATCACCGCGACAGTGACCAAGACGGCCGCGCCCAACAAGCGGTGCCGTGCGCGTTGGCGCATTGCTTCGACACTTTCAGCCGCTGCGTTTTCGGCGGCCACTGCCGTTTGCTGGGCAGAGGGTTGACCGGGCATGCGGAATTTAAAAAATGCCATTGGGTGGTGGGTGGGTTTAGTTGCTCAAATGCGGTGCGTTCAGGTTGGGCAAGCCGAATTCCATCACGCCACCCACCGTCAAAAACGATCCAAACACAACAATTCTATCAGCGGGGTCTGCTTTTTCTTGCGCAACAGCCATGGCTTGGGCGGGGCTGTCGTGGCTGAAAACCTGCAATGGGTCCACCCCCAAGAGGCTTTTCAACTGCTGTTCCAAATCTTGGGCTCTGGCCGCTCTGGGGCTGGGCAAATCGCACACATGCCAATGGGTGACCAAGGGCAGCATGCGGTCAACATGGCGACCAGATCCTTGTCCGCCATGGCGCCAAACACCGCATGGGTTTGCGGGTAGAAGCCCATGGCATCCAGGTTTTGAACAAGGTGGCCACGGAATGGGGGTTGTGGGCCACATCCAGAACCACCGTGGGCTGACCCGCCAGCGTCTGGAAACGCCCCGGTAGCTCTACCAGGGCCAAACCATTGCGCACCGATTGCGCGGAGACGGGCAAACGCTGGCGCAAGGCCTCGCACAGGGCCAACACCCCGCTGGCATTGAGCAATTGATTGGCGCCGCGCAAAGCCGGATAAGCCAACCCATGGTAGCGCCGCTCACGCCCAATCCAATGCCATTGGTGCCGCTCTCCGCTGAAATGAAAATCGCGTCCGTGCAGCCACAAGTCCGCGCCGATCTGTTTGGCATGCGCTATCACACTGGCTGGCGGCACGGGATCGCTCACGATCAAAGGCCGCCCAGTCCTGGCGATGCCCACTTTTTCGCGGCCAATCGACTCGCGGTCGGGGCCCAGCCATTCGGTATGGTCCAGGTCGATGCAGGTGACCACTGCAGCGTCCGCATCGATCACATTGACAGCATCCAATCGACCGCCCAAACCCACTTCCAACACCACCACATCCAGCTCCGCTTGGCTCAATAAATCCAAAATGGCCAAGGTGGTGAACTCAAAATATGTCAGGGCAAGGCCTGTGCGGGCCTGCTCAACCCGCTCGAAGTGAGCCACCAAGCCTGCGCCATCCACGGCCTTGCCATGGATGCGGCACCGCTCTTCAAAATGAACCAAGTGCGGTGATGTGTACACCCCGGTGCGATAGCCCGACTGGCGGCACACTGCCTCGATCATGGCGCAGGTCGATCCTTTGCCATTGGTACCCGCCACCGTGATCACCGGACAGGGCCAATGCCAGTCCAACCGCTGGGCCACTTGTTGCACCCGCTCCAAACCCATGTCAATGGTTTGGGGGTGTAATTTTTCACAATGGGCCAGCCAGTCTTTGAGATTCATGAGGGATGATTGTGAACCAGGCTGAAAAGTACGGCATGATGATGGCCATGCAGACACCCCCCATCACCCTTTTTGGTATTCCCAATTGCAGCAGCGTGAAAAAAGCACGCCAATGGATGGACGAGCACCAAGTCCTCTACCATTTCCACGACTTCAAAAAAAATGGCCTGGATGAATCCACCTTGGACGATTGGCTGACCCGGGTGGATTGGACAGAGCTGATCAACCGCAAAGGCACGACCTGGCGCGGGTTGAGCGCTGCCAGTCAAAGCCAGCTGTGTGATGCAGCCTCCGCCAAGCGGTTGATGATCCAGCACCCCAGTTTGGTCAAGCGACCCGTGGTGGTTGCCGGCCAAAAGGTCCTGGTTGGTGTCAACCCTGCCGGCTGGGCCAGCGTTATTTGAATGATTGCATCCCTTCTAATCAACATTTTTTCGGACACCCGTATGAAACCTTTCACCTACCTGCCAATTGCCCTGGTGATGGCCAGCGTTGTCGGCAGCACCCAAGCGCAAGAAATCGGTCGCGTCATCTCCTCAACACCCATCATTCAGCAAGTGGCCGTGCCTCGACAGGTCTGCACCCAAAATCAAGTGGTCACACCTGGTCAGAAATCTGGTGCAGGTGCAGCCATGGGGGCCATCGCGGGCGGGGCCATTGGCAACAGCGTGGGCCAAGGTTTTGGCAAAGATGCCGCCACCATGCTGGGTTTGATTGGCGGTGCTTTGCTGGGCGACAAGATTGAAGGCACGCCCGCACCTGAAGTTCGCCATGTGCAAAATTGCAGCAACCAGATGTTTTATGAAAACCGAACCACCGCCTACCACGTGGTTTACGAATATGCGGGCAAGCAATACAGTGTGCAAATGCCGCAAGACCCAGGCCCCTCTGTGCGCTTGCAAGTCACCCCCATGGCCCCTCCACCCGCCACGGTGACCTTGCCGGCGCCCACCTACATCTCGCCCCCCCCAGTCAGTACGCCTTTCGGTGCGCCACCACCTGGGTCTGCCCCCCAAAGCTAAATCTTCTTCAGGCCGCTGCAAGCGGCCTTTTTCATGCCCCTGCGACTGGCATGACCTAAAATCACCGCTTTGCTTTTTCAAGCCCCATCATGACTTCTCAATCCAAAGATTCTGCGGCATCCCCTGTTCCTCAACGCGTTGTCTTGGCTTATTCGGGCGGCTTGGACACCTCGATCATCCTGAAGTGGTTGCAAGACGAGTACCACTGCGAGGTGGTCACCTTCACCGCCGACATCGGCCAAGGCGAGGAAATCGAACCCGCCCGTGCCAAGGCGATTCAGATGGGCATCCAGCCCCACAACATCTTCATCGAAGACCTGCGCGAAGAGTTTGTGCGCGACTTCGTGTTCCCCATGTTCCGTGCCAATGCCTTGTACGAGGGCGAATACCTCTTGGGCACCTCCATCGCCCGCCCCCTGATCGCCAAACACTTGGTGGAAATCGCCCGCAAAACCAATGCCGACGCCATCAGCCACGGTGCCACCGGAAAAGGCAACGATCAGGTGCGCTTCGAGTTGGGCGCGTATGCGCTGATGCCCAATGTGAAGATCATCGCCCCCTGGCGTGAGTGGGACCTGCTGTCTCGCGAG
>RFNL01000058.1 GCA_009927195.1 Betaproteobacteria bacterium
TTTGACGTTGGCGATGTCGACACCGGATTGATCGGATTTGACCCGCACTTTGACGTTGTAATCGACCACGCGTTTGACCGGCACCAAAACCTTCATAAACCACTCCCAAAAATGGATTTCACCCTTCAGTGATGAAGGGCGTGATGATGTCCCGATAAAGACTCAATTGTAAGAGCAAACGGCCAGTCTTGGACCCGGGGCAGCTGTGGCCTACCGGAGTTGACAGCTCACAAATTGAGCATTTTGGGCAACATCAAGATGATGGATGGAAAGGCCACCAGCAAGGCCAAAATCACCACCAAGATATACACAAAGGGCATCACCCCACGGAAGATGGTGGAGGTGTCCAGATGCGGCAGCAAGCTCTTGACCACAAACATGTTCATCCCCACCGGCGGGCTGATCAGGCCAATCATCACCACCAGCACAATGATCACGCCAAACCAAACCGGGTCAAAACCCAGACTGACCACCAGCGGAAAAAAGACCGGTATGGTGAGCAAAATCATCGACAACTCTTCCATTGCCGTGCCCAACAGGATGTAAATCAAGCAAATGGCAATCATCACGCTCATGGGGCTGATCTGATAAGAGGTCACAAAGGCCTTGAGGTCATTGGGCATGGTCGTGAAGTTGAGGAAGTTGCCAAACACCAAAGCACCCACCAAGATCATGAACAGCATGCCAGTGGTGCGTGAACTGTCGACCAAAATGTCCAGGGTCACCCGCCAGGTCAGGGCTTTGCGGGCCAGGGCAATGCAAAAAGCGCCAAAAGCCCCAATGCCTGCCCCCTCGGTGGCGGTGAACACGCCACCATAAATGCCGCCCATCACGATCACAAACAACAAGGCCACCGCCCACACATCCTTCAAGGCATTCCAGCGCTCACCCCAGCTCGAACGTTCGGCACGCGGCCCCCAGCTTGGGTGCCGCCAGGTCAAAAAAGAAATCGTCATACACATCAAGGCCACTGCCAAAAAGCCAGGCAAAAAACCGGCTGCAAACAGTTTGCCAATATTGGTCTCCGTGACCAAGCCGTAAATGACCATGATGGTCGAGGGCGGTATCAATATGCCCAAGGTGCCCCCCGCCGCAATGGTGCCAGCGGCCAATTCGTCTGAATAGCCGTGCTCGCGCATAGAGGGGTAAGCCACCTTGGACATGGTGGCTGCGGTGGCGATGGAGGAGCCGCAAATCGCTCCAAAACCGGCACAGGCCATCACTGTGGCCATGGCCAATCCTCCCCTTAAGTGGCCCACCAAGGTGTAGGCCAATCGGTACAACTCCCGCGACATGCCAGCGCGGGTGACAAAGTTCCCCATCAAAATGAACAAGGGCACCACCGACAAGGTGTATTGAAACCCCGACTCGTAAACGGTGGATGTGGCCGAAGCCATGGATGGCATGACGCCACGCATCCACCATAAACCTAAAAATCCCACCAAACCCATGGAAATGGCAATGGGCACCCGAATCAGGGAGAGGGACAACATGGCCAGCAGGCCCACGATCGCTTCAGTCATGATTTATGTCTTCAATGCGCTCAAGTGGTGGTCGGGCCCAGCGCATCGCTTTCTCTTTGGGGGACGAAGATCAGCACCAAGTGGGTGATGGCGGCAATGCAAATCATCGCACCCATGATGTAAGCCACCGGTGCCAACGGCCATTTCAAGACATTGGTGGTGTCGCCATATTCGGCCACACGCGCTGCACGGCGAAAAATCAAATAACCAATGCCCGACAAAGTGAGGCAGCAAATCAGGTCCGACAGTTGGTTGAAAAACGCTTTGACCCCCGGGCTCATCAAGCTGTCCAAGGTGTCGATGACAATGTGCTCTCGGCGCATCGAGACCAAGGGCAGCGCTGCATAAATCAGCACGGCCAAAGCCATTTCCGTGATCTCAAAACCGCCCGGCAAAGGTTGATTGAGCACATAGCGTCCAAACACATCCACCGCTGTGATGATCATCATTCCAAACAGCACCACCGCTGAAATCACACCCAAAAGTTTTTCCAGGGTTTTGGCCAATTCGTTCATTGCATCTCTCCTGAA
>RFNL01000276.1 GCA_009927195.1 Betaproteobacteria bacterium
CGCGATTGTCGCGCCTTGCGCACCCATGCATCAAAGGTGATGTTCATGATGCGATCGGTGCGCAAAAAGTCACGGGCACGCCGGGCTTGCACCGCATCAACGGGCACCACCCCGCCCAGCGCAGCGGCGCTGATTTGCAAGCGTGCCATGCGCTCCATGAAGACCGCCAAAAAACAGGCCTCTTGCACACTGGCGCCGGCGGTCAACAGGCCGTGGTGGGCCAATAACAGGGCATGGGCCTGGCCCAGACTGGCGCTGATGAGCTCGCCCTCACGGTCGGCGGTGGGCAGGCCAGGCCACTCGGGCAAAAAAACCATGTCCTCAAATAACGGTGTGGCATCCATGTGGGCCACCACCAAAGGCACCTTGGCTGCGGCCAGCGCTGATGCGGCGGGCGGATGGGTATGGACGATGGCGTTCACATCGGGCCGGCTGCGATATACCCACAGGTGAAACCGCGTTGCCGGGTTGGGTTCGCGTATCCCGTGCGCGCCTTCGCCTTGCAGCACCTGCAGGTCGTTGTCGATCAACAACCAAGAAGCCGGCGAGGCCTCGCCAAAGGACAAACCCAGGGGCAAGGTCCAATAAGTGTTATCACTGGGACCGCGTGCGGTCAGTTGCCCGGCCAGCCCAGACTCATGCTGCTCATCCGACAAAATCCATGCGCAGTGCGTCAGCAATGCACATGGATCGCTCTCGACGCTGGCCAAGTTCAGCGGCCAGCAGCGACTTTTTTGAGCTCTTCGTGGAACTCGGCATAGACCTTGGCCCCATCGATGCCTTTGGCATTGGCGGCCTTGATCCAATCATTGATCAATGGCTCGGTGCGCTTGCGAACGTCGGCCACAAAGGCAGGGTTGGCATCGACCATGACCACGCCAGCCGCCTTCATGGTTTCGATGCCCACCTTATCGGCCGCATCCCAGGCTTTGCCGGCCAAGCGCGCCAAAGCCTCGCCAGAAACCGAGGTGATGGCATCTTGATCCTGCTTGGACAACTTGTTCCACTTGTCCTCGTTCATGAAAAAACCAAAAGCCGACGAATAAAAACCGCCAGGGAAATAAGTGGCGTGCTTGACCACTTTGTCCAGGTTAAAGGATTTGATCGACTCAGAGGGAAAAAAGGTGCCGTCAGCCACGCCCGAGGACAACAATTCATAAGATTCGGGGGCTGGTTTGACCAGGGGCGAAGCGCCCAAAGCCTTGGCAGAGGCTTCAGAAATACCCCCGCCACTGCGCACCTTCATGCCCGCCAAATCGGCCACCGAGGTGACCGGTTTTTTGACCGAAAACATTTGACCCGGGCCATGGGTGAACACGCCCAACAATTTCACGCCCTTGTATTCATTGGCTTGCTGCAAATACTTCCAGTGAATGCGGTTGTAGGCCACCGAGTTGATCTCTGCCGTTGCGCCAGAGCCGGGCAGTTCGGCCAGCAAAGGCAAGGGATGACGCGCCGGGGTGTAGCTGGCAGTCACATAAGACACATCCACCAAACCGTCGCGCACGCCATCAAAGGTTCCGGGTGCGGCCATGGGCGCCTTGGGCAACATTTGCAATTTGACCCGGCCATTGGTGGCTTTTTCCACCGCGATTCCCCAGACTGCGAGCACATCGCGGGTCAGCGGATGGGTGGGCCCCACCCAGCTTGACATGGTCAAAGTGGTCTGCGCTGAAACGCCACCGACGGAAAGCATTCCGGCCACTGTGGCGGTCAAGGCAAATTTGAGTGCGGGAAACTTCATGGTTCAACTCCAAAATAGGGGCAGTGAGCAGTACAAGCATCATGTACATCCAACAAACCAGTATAAACACTGGCCGAAAGCCCCCTGCCCCGTGAAAACCCCAGCGATGGGTTGGATCGATTGACCGAACATGCCAAGCATGCCGATAAGATAACTCCATGCCTTCCCACCTGCAGGAATTGCCCAGATGACCTCCTCCACTCCGGTGGTTTGGCCGCCTCGGCGCGTGTTGGTCACAGGGGCCGCAGGCTTCATGGGTCAAGCACTGGTGGCCAAACATCTGGCCCCCTTGGCCCAAAACGGCCTCTGCGACGTCATGCTCACCGACCTGCAACCCAACCCCCAAGGACCGGCCCATGTGCGCTGGTGCTGTGGTGATGTGGCCGACCCCCAGTTGTGGGGTGAATTGATGGCCCAGCCGGTGGACCTGGTGTTGCATTTGGCCGCCATCGTCAGTGGCCGCGCCGAAGCCGATCCCGTTTTGGGGCGCCGGGTCAATTTGCTGGCCCCATT
>RFNL01000374.1 GCA_009927195.1 Betaproteobacteria bacterium
TCTACGAACTTCATCAGCCCGTCTTGTAACCAGCATGCAAATGGGCTGTGCTAGACGTCATACAGATTGTGGCTTGCCATTGTCCATATTAAGGATTACATGATTAATTGCCCGGGGAGCTGTGCCGGAGGGCGCAGCAGGACGCGATGACCCATCACCCAATGCTTGAATGTATTCGGCGATGGTGAGCGACGCTGGAGATTGACCGCCCAGACCCAGGCTTTCCAACACCACAGGCATTTATGACATCTTTTTGGCGGGCTTGCCAGTAATGAGTTGGATTTCACAAGAGGGCATCCGAGCCAGTCGGTCACTGGATGGTCCGGATCCCCGGCGCTTGATTAGGTCGGCGCGGGTACGCAAAAGTAATGGGGCCTCACTGCTCAGTCATGTGGTGGCTGACTTTTGGGGGGCGTGGATGAAGCGGTCCAGCAATTCATAGCCCACCATGCCCAGTACCATGGTTGCAACGAAAACCAATGCCTGGTTCTGACCGGCGGCCATGGACACCAGGGCAGGGCCTGGGCAAAACCCGGCCAAGCCCCAACCTGCGCCAAACATCCAACTGCCAATGACCAAGCGCCGATCGATCGCTTGGCTGCTGGGCATGCGCATTGGACCACCCATGAAGTTGAAGGTGCGTTTTTTGGCCAGCCTGAACGCGAAAAATCCCACGGCAATGGCCCCGCACATGACCAGTGCCAAAGACGGGTCCCAGTTGCCCAACAGGTCCAAAAAGCCAATGACTTTGCCCGGATCGGTCATACCCGACAAAATGAGACCCAGGCCAAACAACAGGCCGACCAAAAATTCGCTCACGCGGTACAACATGGGGTTCATGGGGCGCCCTTTAAACGAGGTGATGAACGATATAAACCATTGAAAACCCAGCGCCCATGAAGCACAGGGTGGCGACCAATGAGCGCGGTGAAAGGCGCGAGAGGCCGCACACGCCGTGACCGCTGGTGCAGCCTGTGGCATAGCGCGTGCCCATGCCCACCAGTAAGCCGGCCGTCACCACAGTCCAAAAGCCGGCATCGATGCGGGGTTCGATGACCAACTCGGCTGGCGCCAAAGCCATGAATACCGTGGGTGCGGCCAACATGCCCAGCACAAAAGCCAAACGCCAAAAGGTGTCGCCTGATTGGGGGGGCAGCAGCCCACCCAGAATGCCGCTGATGCCCAAAACGCGGCCGTTGATCAAAATAAAGGTGGCCGAAGCCACACCCAAGAGCAAGCCCCCCCACAACGAAGTCCAGGGGGTGAAGTGGTTCCAGTCGATGTGCATGTTTTGCTCCTTATGCCGTTGCGCAAAATTGTTGGTACAGCACCGCCATCACCGCCATCGCCTGAGGGCTGTCGATTTGGTAGTAAATGTTTTTGCCCTCACGCCGGGTCACAACCAGGCCCTCATCGCGCAACACCGTGAGCTGTTGCGACAAGGTGGGCTGCACGATGCCCAAAATTTCTTCCAATTCACCCACTCGTTTTTCTCCCTGTGCAAGTTGGCACAGCAGCAACATGCGGTCGGGGTTGGACAAGACCTTCATCAAGCGGCAAGCTTGGTCGACTGAAGACCTCAATTTTCCCAAATCCAGTTCAACAGACTCCATGGCTTGTGAATTTTCCGGTTAATTCATAGTTAGTATATTGAAAGATATATTGTTTGTCAATATACTGTCGGTGTCGAAAAAATAAAGTGATTTCATGGCCCCCCCAATCCCTATACCCCTGGTCCAAGGCATTTTTGACCCCGGTACTGGGACCGTCACTTATGTGGTTTACGAAAAACCAGGTTCTGCCTGCGCGATCATTGATTCAGTCATGGACTACGACCCCAAGTCGGGCCGCACCAGCCACAAGTCGGCGGACAAGGTCATCGAATTCGTCAAAAACAACAACCTCAAGGTAGAGTGGATTTTGGAAACCCATGCCCACGCCGATCACCTGAGCGCTGCACCTTATTTGAAACAACACATGGGCGGCAAAACCGCCATTGGCGACCACATCAGCGGTGTGCAAAAAGTCTTCAAGGGCATCTTCAACATGGAAGCCGGTTTCAAATTGGACGGCTCGCAGTTCGACCATTTGTTTGCCGATGGCGACGCCATCCAAGTGGGCGGCCTCAACGGTCACACCATGTATGTGCCGGGTCACACGCCCGCTTGCGTGGCTTACCAATTTGGTGACGCGGTGTTTGTGGGTGACACCCTGTTCATGCCCGATGTTGGCACGGCCCGCTGCGACTTTCCTGGCGGAGATGCCAAAACCTTGTACGCATCGACCCGCAAAATTTTGAGCCTGCCGCCCGAAACACGGCTGTTCATGTGCCACGACTACCCACCCAATGGTCGTGCCGTGAAATTCGAAACCACCGTGGCCGAGCAAAAAGCCCACAACATCCATGTGCATGACGGCATCAGCGAAGCCCAGTTTGTGGAAATGCGCACCCAGCGCGATGCCACCTTGGAAATGCCGTTGCTCATCCTGCCTGCGGTGCAAATCAACATCCGCGCCGGGGAATTCCCACCCAAGGAAGACAACGGCATTGCCTACGCCAAAATTCCTTTGAACGCACTCTGACCATGATCGGATTCACCAACCCCCAAGCCTCGTGGGACAAGCGCTTCTCCACGCCTGACTATGTGTTTGGCGAAGAGCCCAACGCCTTTTTGGTTTCCCAAGCAGCTTTGCTGGGACAGGGCCAAGCTTTGGCGCTGGCCGATGGGGAAGGGCGCAACAGTGTGTGGTTGGCTCAGCAAGGACTTAGCGTCGATGCCTTCGACTTTTCGGCACCTGCCATTGCCAAAGCCAAAGCCTTGGCAGCCAAACACCACGTGAGGGTGAATTTCACCTGCAGCGACTGGCAATCCTTTGGATGGCCCACGGCCCATTACGACCTGGTGGCAGGCATTTTTTTCCAGTTTGCAACGCCTGAGGAACGCGCTGTCTTGTTTGAAAAAATCAAGCACAGCTTGAAACCGGGTGGTCTGCTGATCATCCAGGGCTATGGCAAAAACCAACTCAAATACAACACCGGCGGCCCCGGCAAGCTGGACCATTTGTACGACGAAGCACTGTTGCGCGAAGCTTTCGCTGGCTGCGATGTGTTGGTCTGCAACACTTACGAAACCACCATCCAAGAGGGCGCAGGCCACTCGGGCATGTCGGCTTTGGTGGGGTTTGTCGCGAGAAAAGAGCCATAACCTTTGCAAATCTGTCATTGAATGAGATCAACCATGGACGCACTCGATCCCCTTTTATTGGCACGGCTGCAGTTTGCTGCAAACGTCACTTTTCACATCTTGTTTCCCACCATCAGCATCGCGATGGGCTGGTTTTTGTTGTTTTTCAAGACCCGATTCGTGGCCACGGGCGAGCCACATTGGATGGACGCCTACCAGTTCTGGATCAAGATCTTTGCCCTGACTTTCGCCTTGGGTGTGGTCAGTGGCATCACCATGAGTTTCCAGTTTGGCACCAATTGGCCAGGCTTTATGAACACCGTGGGCAATGTGGCCGGGCCCTTGCTGGCCTATGAGGTGCTGACCGCTTTCTTTCTAGAGGCCACGTTCCTGGGCATCATGTTGTTTGGTCGCGGACGGGTCAGCGAAGGCGTTCACACCTTGGCCACCTGGTTGGTGGCTTTGGGCACCTCTGCTTCAGCGTTTTGGATTTTGGCGCTCAACTCTTGGATGCACACCCCAGCGGGCTACGAGATGATCAATGGGCAAGCCCATGTCACCAGTTGGTTCGAGGTCATCTTCAACCCGTCGTTCCCCTACCGCATGACCCACATGCTGCTGGCTTCTGGCCTGACCGGCGCTTTTCTATTGGCAGGTATCAGCGCCTACCGTTGGCTGAAAAAAGACCGCGCCAAAGATGTCTGGGTCACACTGCGCACCGGTGTCTTTGTGGCTGCAGCCTTGATTCCTGTGCAGATCTTGGTCGGAGACATGCACGGTCTGAATACCTTGCAACATCAACCTGCCAAATTGGCCGCCATGGAGGGCATTTGGGAAACCCAAAGAGGCGTGCCTGCGGTTTTATTTGCCATCCCAGACCATGCCACGCAGTCCAACAAATATGAAATTGCCATTCCCAAGTTGGCATCTTTCTACCTCACCCATGATTGGAATGGCGAGGTCAAGGGCATCAAAGACTTTGCCGAACACCCCCCCGTTGGGCCAGTTTTTTGGGCATTTCGCATCATGGTCGGGGTGGGTCTGCTGATGCTGGCTGTCAGTTGGTTTGCCGGCTACGAGTTGAAGATCAAGAAAACGCTGTCCCCTCACATCAGCAAGGTGTTGGTGGGCATGACTTTCTCCGGCTGGGTGGCGCTGGTGGCGGGTTGGTATGTCACCGAAATTGGCCGTCAGCCTTGGATGGTTTATGGCTTGTTGACCACCGCTCAGGCCGCCTCTCAGGTTCCTAAAAACAATATTGCGCTGTCATTGGCGATGTACCTCACGCTTTATGCGGCGCTCTTGTCGGCCTATGTGTCGGTGGTGTTTTATCTGGCCCAAAAAGCTGTCAAAGGTGAAATACAACCCAGTTCCAACTGGAAAGGGCTGAGCCATGTTTGAGCCAGGTGTGGATTTGATGCAACCAAGCGGTTGGTTGCCGCTGGTGTTTGCTTTGGTCATGGCGCTGTCCATGTTGGCCTATGTCATCTTGGACGGCTATGACCTCGGTGTCGGCGCATTGCTCGACAGTGCTGAATCGGTCGAACAAAAAGACATGATGATCGCCAGCATAGGTCCGTTTTGGGATGCCAATGAAACCTGGTTGGTGTTGGGGGTTGGTGTTTTGCTGGTGGGTTTTCCCATGGCTCACGGCATCATTTTGGGGGCGCTGTACCTGCCAGTGGCTTTGATGTTGGTGGCATTGTCGCTGCGCGGTGTGGCATTTGACTTTCGGGTCAAGTCCAAGCCGCAGCACCAGCCTTTTTGGAACAAGGCTTTTTATGCGGCTTCTTCCCTGGCCTCATGGTCCCAAGGATTCATGCTGGGACAACTCATCACCGGTTTCAAACAAGATTCAGAAGGCTATCTGTTCAGTGCCCTGATTGGCTTTTGCCTGGTGTTTGCCTATCGATTGTTGGGCGCGGGCTGGCTCATCATGAAGTCTGAAGGGGCCTTGCAACTGCTGGCGGTCAATTGGGCCAAACAAAGCCTGTGGCTGACCGCTGCGGGCGTGGCGGCTATTTCTGTGGCGACGCCGTGGGTCAGTCAGCGAATTTTTGAAAAGTGGTTCAGTATGCCAAATTTCATGATGCTTTTGCCCATACCGGCGGTGACAGTGGCGCTGTTTTGGTTCATTTGGCGCAGTCTGTCGCGATTGCCCACTCGCTTTGCGCAGGGTCATCAAAACGGTGCTGCGATACCGTTTGCTGCCACGGTCGGCATTTTTCTCCTGTCTTTTTTGGGGCTGGCCTATAGCTTGTTTCCGTGGTTGGTGATCGACAAGCTCAATATTTGGCAAGCGGCCAGCTCACCCGAAGCATTGATGGTTATTTTTTACGGTGTGGTGGTGGTGTTGCCGGTCATCATTGGCTACACCGTGTTTGCCTATCGGGTCTTTTGGGGCAAGTCCACCCAACTTCGGTATTGATTCAACTCAAAACAGCGGCTGACACCTCGGACGCCATCACCCCAGGGGTCAAGGGGCCAGCCGCTCACGCAGCCAGGTGCCTTGGTCCATGCGGTAACGCAAGCGATCGTGAAGGCGGCTGGGGCGGCCTTGCCAAAATTCCCATCGGTCGGGCACCAGCCGATAGCCACCCCAATGGTCGGGGCGGGGTGGGTCGAGCAAAAACTGAGCGCCATATTTGGCGGCCGCCGTGACCAGTTGGGTGCGCGAGGCAATCACCTCGCTTTGCGGGCTGGCCCAGGCACCGATGCGCGAGTCCAGCGGGCGGCTTTGGTAGTAGGCGTCGCTGTCTTTGCCGTCGATTTTTTCGACCAAGCCCTCGATGCGCACCACCCGCTCCAACTCCACCCAATGGAACTGCAAGGCGGCCTGCGGGTTGCCTGACAGTTCCTGGCCTTTGCGGCTGCGGTAGTTGGTGTACCAAACCAGGCCGCGCTCGTCCATGCCCTTGAGCAGCACCACCCGGGTGCTGGGGCGCAGATCATGGCCCACGGTGGCCAAGGTCATGGCGGTGGGTTCGGGCAACTCGCCGCTGATGGCCTCTTTGAGCCAGCGGTCAAATTGCTGGGTGGGGTTGGCCTCAGAGGCGCTTTCATCGAGTGCAGCGCGTTCGTAGCTTTTGCGCATGTCGGCGATCGAGGTCATGGCGGTCAGGTCCCCTTGGCGGCCGAAATCGCAGCGCGCAGGGCCAGCAAATAGCTGTCGACCCCAAATCCGCAAATTTGCCCTTTGACGATTTCGGCAAACACCGACACGTGGCGGAAAGGCTCGCGGGCATGGATGTTGGACATGTGCAACTCGACGATGGGGCAGGTCAGGATGGCCAGCGCATCGCGGATGCCGTAGCTGTAATGGGTCCAAGCCCCGGCATTGATGAGCACCGCATCCACGCCCTCCAGATAACCTTGGTGGATGCGCTCGCACATGGCACCTTCGTGGTTGGTTTGGAAGCAATCCACGCTGGCGCCGAGTTGCTGGCCCAGGGCTTGCAACTGGGCGTTGATTTCATCGAGCGTGATGGTGCCGTATTGCTGGGGATCGCGCTTGCCAAACATATCGTGGTTGATTCCGTGCAGCATCAAAATTTTCATGGTTTACTCTCGGGCAAATTCGAAAAGGGGGGTCAAGCGCTGGCCGATTTGGCTTTTAGGCGGGCCATCATCAATTCCGCATTGGCTTTGCGCTGGGCCTGCAATGGGGGCATGTAGGGGCGCTCGGCCATGCGCTTGAGGTAGTCGCGCACAGGCAGATCGGCAAACAGGTCCTGGCCGTAAATCGCTTTGGTGGCGGCGCTGATCAAGGGGAAGTGCACGATGGCCGAGCAATCGGCCAGGGTAAATGTGTTGCCGGCCACACAGGGGTCAAATCGCACCAGTTTGGTCAGGGCACGCAGGTTTTTGTCCAGTTGGACCTTGGTTTTCTCTTTCACCTCGTCAGACACCTTGCCCCCAAACAGAGCCTCGGGGTACAGGTTACGGGCCACCAGCTCCAGGTGCAGATCCAAAAAAGTGACCAGTTCACGCACTTTGGCCGCGGCAAAAGGGTCGCTGGGCAGCAAAGGGTTTTGCGGGTAGCGCTGTTCAATGTATTCCAGCATCACCGTGGACTCGCACAAGCCGCCTTGATCCGTGATGAGGTAAGGCACCTTGCCCAAGGGGCTGGCTTGGCGATCCACCTCCCCCACCCAAGCGAGTTGCTCGGCGAAATCAATGCCTTTTTCCAGCAAGGCGATTTTTACTTTGTTGTAGTAGTTGCTGGCGGCAAATCCACACAGGGTCAACATGGCAGTCTCCATCGAAGTTGGCAAAGCCCAGAGGATAGTGGCTTTTGAAAACCGTTGCGGTGCACACCCGCCGCCTGGGCTGATCGTCAGCGCCTGTGGCAATGCGCCGTTGCTCGGCATTGGGCAGGGGCACGGAGCGGCGCAGCACAGCCATTGCGCATTGGACCTTGCGCCAATAGGACTTGACCTGCCTGCATCGGGGCCAGGCCCAAGCCTTGGCAGACCTCAAGGGGCCCAGCGCAGCACATCGGCCAAGGCCTGGTCGTGGATGCCCAAGGCAAGCAATTGATCGTAGGTTTGCTGCGCGTAGTCCAAGGTGGTGCC
>RFNL01000043.1 GCA_009927195.1 Betaproteobacteria bacterium
TGGGCCTGGTCCAGCGCCCATGCCTGCGCCAGGGCTTTGGCGGCGGCGCTCAAACCGCTATAATCCAGCACTTTGCTGGCCAACCCCCTACTGCCCAATCACTGAAGCAGGGGAACAACCGCAGACATGGCTTTGAAGCCCGATCTACTTCACAACCCGCTGTTTGCACATCACGGAAACATTTCGTACCCATGACCACGATTCGAGTTAAAGACAACGAGCCATTTGATGTCGCGCTGCGCCGCTTCAAACGCACCATTGAAAAGCTGGGCTTGCTCACTGACTTGCGCGCCCGCGAGTTCTACGAAAAGCCCACCGCAGAGCGCAAGCGCAAAAAAGCGGCCGCTGTCAAACGCCATTACAAGCGTGTGCGCAGCATGCAGTTGCCCAAAAAAATGTTCTGAGCCCGCGGGCCAGACACAAACAGCCCGCCGGGTAATGCCCGAGCGGGTTTTTTCATTTCCCAGGAGTACCGCATGAACCTCAAAGAACGCATCACCGAAGACATGAAATCTGCCATGCGCGCCAAAGACAGCGAAACTTTGGGCACCATTCGCTTATTGCAATCGGCCATGAAGCAAAAAGAGGTGGACGAAAGAATCGTCCTCGACGACGCGGCCGTCGTGGCCATCGTTGACAAAATGATCAAGCAACGCAAAGACTCGATTGCCGCCTTTGAGCAAGCCCAGCGGCAAGACCTGGTGGAAAAGGAAAAAGCCGAGTTGACCGTGCTCAGTGCCTATTTGCCTGAGCGATTGTCAGCCCAAGCAGTGACAGATGCGGTCAAGGCCATCGTGGCAGAGTTGGGCGCCAGCGGACCCGGTGACATGGGCAAGGTCATGGGCGTGGTCAAAACCCGTTTGGCGGGCAAAGCCGACATGGGCGCGGTGTCAGCAGCCGTCAAAGCGGCACTGGCGGGCTAATCCGCCAGTTTGCTAATGTGGCGATGGCCACTTGGACGCTGCAAGGCCCGCTTCACTGTGCCTTGTGCCCGGGCCTCGGCCACAGAGGACTTCAACAGGGCCTTGGGGTAACCAAGGGTTCAATCCCCAACTTCAGATGAATTTTTTGCGGATCACAGAAGATATCAAATCAATGCCGGTGACAAACAAAATGATGATCAACAGCACCGCACTGGTTTGGGCGTATTGAAAACCTCGGATGACTTCATAGAGCACCACTCCAATCCCGCCCGCCCCCACCATGCCCACAACCGAAGCAGACCGCACATTGGATTCAAAGCGGTAGAGTGAATAGGAAATCCATAAAGGCATCACCTGGGGCAATACCCCGTAAACGATTTCCTCTATGGCCAAGGCCCCGGTTGCGCGCACGCCTTCAACGGGTCTGGGGTCAATCGCCTCCACCGCCTCTGAAAACAATTTGGCCAAAGTGCCCATGGTGTGTATCCACAATGCCAAAACGCCCGCAAAGGGACCCAAGCCCACCGCCACGATGAACAACATGGCAAACACCATCTCGTTGATGGCCCTGCATGCGTCCATGAGCCGACGCACAGGTTGGTAGACCCAAGCCGGCACGATATTGGAAGAACTCAGAAGGCCAAAAGGCACAGCACAAACAATGGCCAACACGGTTCCCCACACTGCAATGTGCAAGGTGGTGATCATTTCCCGAAGATAAATGCCCAAGTCGCGGAAGTCAGGGGGGAAAAACTCTTTCGCATACTTGAGCATGTTGTCCGAGTCGCGGAACAAGTCCATGGGCCTGATTTCTGCGCCCTGCCAGGCCCAGCCCAAAAAAATCAAAAACGCCGCCCACGCAAACAAGCCCCACAGAGACCTCACCGCCATGGGATCAGACGGCAAAGCGGTCTTTTGAGAAGGCATCACACGCACTGGGGTCACTGGGACATTCATTTCGCAATACTAAAAA
>RFNL01000110.1 GCA_009927195.1 Betaproteobacteria bacterium
CGCTTTGCAGTCCATTCCTTTGCTTTTCAAAACATGGGAAGAGGTGGACTATGTTCGAGAAAAAATGCGAGCTTCCTTGGAGAAAAAGTTTTTCGACCGGGGATTCATTGTGTTGGCCTGGGGTGATGCGGGATGGGTCCGGTTCTTTTCCAAAGATCCATTGATGCGACCAGATGATTTTAAAAAAATGAAATTCTTTTCTTTTGCCGGTGAAAACGAGCAGCAAGAAATCATGAAAAGCCTGGGCTTTACCCCCATACCTTTGGAGACCAACGACATATTGCCTTCCCTTCAAACCGGCATGATCAATGTGGTTCCTTCTACACCTTACTTCGCCTTGGCCACACAGATTTACAGCAAAGTTCCCCATATGCTGGAACTCAACTGGGCGCCAGTGGTGGGTGCATTGGTGGTGACGCAAAAGGCTTGGAATGACATGAGCCCAGCTGGCCAGCAAGCCTTGCGAGCAGCGGGTGAAAAAGCAGGCATCCAAATTCGAAACAAAGCCAGACAAGAGGTCGATGAAGCGGTTCAGGCCATGGAAAAAAGAGGCTTGGCAGTTCAAAAACCCAATGCAGAGCAGTTGAAAGATTGGCAAGAATTGGCAGACAAGTTGTATCCACGCATTCGAGGTACTTTGGTTCCTGCTGAGACTTTTGATGAGGTTTTTCTGCATATCAAAGCCTTCAGGTCAGGCCGTAAGTGAAGCGCCTGACCTTGCGCTTGAACGAGGTTCTGGCCTGCATGGCGCTGCTGCTGATGGTTGCCATACCCTTGGTTGAAATGGTGGCCCGACCCATGATTGGCAGTGGTTTCGACAATGCCCCATTGTTCGTCCAACACATGGGCTTGGTTTTGGCAATGTGCGGCGCGGTCGTTGCCCAGCGCAATGGTCATTTGACAAGTTTGGGCAACTTAATGAAGCATGGTGGCAATTTTGCCCATCTGGCTTCTGGATTGATTTGTGGATTTCTAACCTGGTCGAGCTGGCAGTTCGTTACCTCTGAAATCGCATCCCCCAAAATGTTGGCGTATGGCATACCTGTCTGGTGGGTGCAAATGGTCATGCCACTGGGTTTTGCCTTTTTGGGTTTTGGCTTGGCTCATAGAGTGCATCCTGAAAACCTCGCAAAAGTGGTCATTCCACTTCTTTGGCCGATAGCTGGATTTGCCCTGGCCGCTGTTTTGGACGGTGAGCCAACCCCATCGTGGCCGTGTCTGCTGGTTGTATGGACCGCGTTGATTTTGGGTGCACCGATTTTTGCAGTTTTGGGGGGGGTGGCCTTGGCATTCTTCATGAACGATGGTTTGCCCATGGCTTCGCTGGCCTTGTCTCAGTATCAGATGACGGTGAACCCCTCACTGCCTGCCTTGCCCTTGTTCACGCTGGCAGGCTTGTTGTTTGCAAAAACAGGCGCCGTCCATCGTTTGGGCGCGGTGTTTCTGTCTATTTTTGGTCAGGGCATGGTGGGTACCGTAGTGGCAGCTACGATTTTGTGCTCTTTTTTCACCGCATTCACCGGTGGCAGTGGCGTGACCATATTGGCTTTGGGGGGCTTGTTATTGCCTTTGCTGCGCAATTGCGGCTATCCGGAAAATCGAGGGATCAGTTTGGTGACCAGTGCCAGTGCTTTGGGTGTTTTGTTGGCCCCATCGGTGCCCTTGATCATGTACGCCATCATTGCCCGCGTTCCCATAAACACCATGTTTTTGGCCGGCTTGGTGCCGGCGGGCATCATGGTATTGAGCCTATTGATCTTCGGTGGTTTTTGGCTGAAAAGTGAAAAAGCAGTGCCTGATCTTGCGCAAACCGTCGGAGCGATACCCGCAATTTGGATGGCCAAGTGGGAAATTTTGGCCCCGGTGGTGGCCATTGGCGCTTTGATCAGCGGATTGGCCACCCCCACGGAAAGTGCAGCCATCACCGCCGCCTATGCGATGGTGACCCTGGCCCTCATACACCGCGAATTGACCTGGAAATCCTTGGCTGAGTGTTTATCCCAGTGTGCACAAATCATTGGTGGGGTGATCTTGATCTTGGGGCTGGCTTTGGGCTTGACCAATTACTTGGTGGATGCAGGAATTCCAGATGCATTGATCGATGGTTTTCAGCAAATCACGCGGAATAAATATGTTTTTTTGTTGGCACTGAATGTTTTTTTATTTTTCGCCGGCGCTTTGATTGAAATTTATGCGGCAATCGTGGTGTTGGTTCCATTGCTGCTCCCTGTGGCCATGAGTTACGGCATCGATCCCGTTCACTTTGGGATTATTTTTTTGGCCAACATGGAGATGGGTTTCATATGTCCCCCTGCGGGCATGAATATTTTCTTTGCTTCGGCGATTTTCAAAAGACCCATGCGCCAGGTGGCGGTTTCAGTCCTTCCAGCATTGCTGGCCATCTTCGTGGGAACCTTGTTGATCTCTTGGTTGCCACTGCTCGCATTGGGTTTACCAACATTTTTCAATGCTTCATTAAATTGAAACAACCTATGCCCATGATCCATTGAACATTTTTATCAGGAGTTATCAATGTCTCAAATGTCCAGGTTGATATCTTTGTGGGGTGTCTGGTTCGTGTCGGTAGCCGCATTTGCGCAGGTGGAGTTCAAAGCCGAACTCACTGCCCACGCTTTCTTACCGGCCCAAACGTTTATTTCGGCGCCCAAAGATGCGCCCATGAATTTGAAGAGCAGCGGTAAATTCACCACGGGTAAGCGCATTGAAAATTTGAACAGCGTGGAGGGCACCTCTTTTGATCGTCCCACAGGTGTTCGCTTGCCTTTCAAAGGGCAACCCATTCAAGGACATTCCGGTATCAAAAAAATGCCCGATGGGACTTTTTGGCTGCTGACCGATAACGGCGCAGGTTCTAAAGCCAATTCACCCGACTTCATGCTGTACTTGAATCAATACAAAGTTGATTTCAAAAACAATCAATTCACCAGACTGCGTACGATTTTTCTGCACGATCCAGACAAAAAAGTCCCATTTCATATCGTGACCGAAGGCACGGCCAAGCGTTATCTGACTGGCGCTGACTTTGACATTGAAAGTTTTCAGTTTGCGGATGGAGCCCTTTGGGTGGCTGATGAATTTGGTCCGTTTTTGATCAAGGCGAATATGAATGGCAAGGTGTTGGCCGTTTATGAAACCCTGGTCGACGGCAAGTTGGTTCGCTCACCCGATCACCCCGCCGTGATCATGCCACCTGTTCCAACCGCCACCTCCCCATTTCAAGTTCGGCGCTCTAAAGGTTACGAGGGCATGGCAGTCTCTAAGGACGGCAGCAAACTGTATGCTCTGCTCGAGGGTGCTCTGTGGGACGATCAGGCCAAAGCCTATGAAATGTTGGATGGCAAGCAGTATTTGCGTATTTTGGAGTTTGATGTGAAGTCAAGCCAATGGACCGGACGCCACTGGAAATATGTGATGGAAGCAAACCATCATGCCATTGGCGACTTCAATATGATTGATGAAACGACTGCTTTGATCATTGAAAGAGATAACGGCGAAGGCGTTCCCAGCCGCGCCTGCTCCGAGGGTAAGAAGACCGATTGTTTTCATGATTTGCCTAAATTCAAAAGGGTCTACAAAATTGAAATGAGCGAAATGAATGTCAATGGCGCAGTGCGCAAAGTTTCGTATGTGGATTTGCTCAACATTGCTGATCCGCAAAAAATTGCACGCAAGCCTTTGGAAAATGGGGTATTTGTTTTTCCTTTTTTCACCATTGAAAACGTGGATGTGATTGATGACCACCACATCATCGTGGGCAACGACAACAATTTACCTTTTTCAAGCAGCAGAGAGCCCAATAAGGCTGATGACAACGAGCTGATTATTTTGCATGTGGGTGAATTTTTGAGCAGCCGATGATTGTGGTGATTCGGCGGATGGAAGTTTGGGTGATCAGTCTCGTGCAAGACGCCTTGACGAGCTTTACCGCCCTCAAAACCTTTTGCTAAGTTTGGATGGGATGAATGACGGATGGCTCTCACAATCAACGATATTGAACACATTTTTGCGCATCGCGGGCACGAACAATATGCGGGCGATCCAGTCTCCATGCTGGAACATGCCCTGCAGTCGGCCCATTTGGCCGAGTTGGAAGATGCTGGCGATGAATTGATCACCGCTGCTTTGTTGCATGATCTGGGCCATCTTTTGCACGATATGCCGGGATCTCCCAGTGCCGATGGGATTGACGATGTGCACCAATTTCGCGTGGTGCCTTTTTTCCGCGGTTTGTTTCCTAAGACAGTGATTGATGCGGTGCAATGGCATGTGGATGCCAAAAGGTATTTGTGCGCGATTGAACCGGCCTACCATGGCGGACTGTCTGTGGACTCCAAACGCAGTTTGCAACTGCAAGGGGGTATTTTCAGTTCGGATCAGGCCCAGGCTTTTATCAACCAAGACGGCGCACCGGAAGCGGTTCGTTTGCGCCGCTGGGACGATAAGGCCAAACAAGCGGGTCGACCCACTCCAAACCTGCATCACTTTTTGCACCATGTACGCCGTTGCGCCCTGAAGCATTGAGATGGCCCGGATACCTAAGGTGGAACTGGGGGAGCCATGCCCTGTGGGGTCTTTGGGGGGCGTGGAACCCAACACTTGTCACACATTGGTCATGAATTCGTCGCATGATGCTTGGTTACATCAAATGCATTGAATGAATACATCTGAGCAAGTCACCCGAATGGGATTGGAGATTGAAAATATTTCCAAATCGTTTGAACATGGTGCGCTGGCCTTAAACAAGACGAGTTTCACCATCCAACCTGGCGAAATGGTCGCTTTGATAGGCGCCTCGGGTTCGGGCAAGTCCACTTTGTTGCGGCATGTTGCTGGCTTTTTGCCGGCCAATACAGGCAGTGGTTGCATTCGCGTGGGGTCACATACCGTTCAAAACAATGGTCAAGTCCATCGGCGAATTCGCAGCATTCGATCCGACATAGGTTTTATTTTTCAACAATTTAATTTGGTGGGTCGCCTCAACGTGTTGACCAATGTGTTGACAGGCATGCTGCCCAGGGTTCCTTTGTGGCGCAGTTTGATCGGGCGTTTCACCAACTCTGAGCAACAAGAGGCTTTTGACGCTTTGCGGATGGTTGGCATTGAAGAATTGGCCTACCAGCGTGCCAGTACCTTGTCGGGTGGTCAGCAACAAAGGGTGGCCATTGCGCGTTGCATGTTGCAACATGCCAAAGTCATACTGGCCGATGAACCCATTGCCTCCCTGGACCCAGAGAGTGCGCGAACCGTGATGGATTTGCTGGCCAAAATCAACCAAGCGCATGGCATCACGGTTTTGGTATCACTGCATCAAGTGCAATTTGCCCGCCGATACTGCGCTCGCACCATTGCGCTTCGGATGGGCGAGGTGATTTATGACGGTCCCTCAACCGAACTTACGGCTCAGCATTTGCGCAACCTCTACGGTGTCGATGTGAATGAGTTATTGGACGGCACCGAAAGCCTTGATCTGGAGCCGGTTTGATTGCCCCTTTGCCCATTGA
>RFNL01000106.1 GCA_009927195.1 Betaproteobacteria bacterium
TCAAGTGTCGGCGGCTGAAGTGGTCGATGGCAAGACCCAACGGGAATTTGGTTATGCCGAGGTGCGGGCCCATGGGCACACCGCCTTGCTCAACGAGATCCAAGACATGGTCAACGATCAAGGCCATGGATTGCTCAAAGTTTGGATGAGCCATGGCGACAAAGTTTCTGTGCTACCGCCTGGCTTCAAGGTCATGGCCAGCACACCCAGTTGCCCGATTGCTGGCATGGCCGATGAGCAGCGGCGCTTTTATGGCGTGCAGTTTCACCCCGAGGTGACCCACACCCTGCAAGGCCGGGCCATGATCGAGCGGTTTGTGCTGGACATCTGTCAAGCCCGGCCCGACTGGATCATGGGCGACTACATCAGCGAAGCCGTTGAAAAAATCCGCGCCCAAGTGGGCGATGAAGAGGTCATCTTGGGTCTATCCGGTGGGGTGGACTCATCTGTGGCGGCGGCACTGATACACCGGGCCATTGGTGATCAGCTGACCTGCGTGTTTGTCGACCATGGTTTGCTTCGCTTGAACGAGGGCGATGCGGTGATGCAGATGTTTGTGGGCAAGTTGCACACCAAAGTGATTCGCGTCGATGCATCTGAACTCTTTCTGGGCAAACTCGCTGGCGTGACCGACCCGGAAGACAAACGCAAAATCATTGGCGGCTTGTTTGTCGATGTGTTCAAAGCCGAGGCCGCCAAGCTCAAAGCTGGGCAGGGCGGTCACAAAGGGGCCAGCTTTTTGGCCCAAGGCACGATCTACCCGGATGTCATTGAGTCAGGTGGGGCCAAAAGCAAAAAAGCGGTCACCATCAAAAGCCACCACAACGTGGGCGGTCTGCCTGAACAATTGGGTTTGAAATTGTTGGAGCCCCTGCGCGAACTGTTCAAAGATGAGGTGCGCGAATTGGGCGTTGCATTGGGTTTGCCGGCCACCATGGTCTACCGTCATCCATTTCCCGGACCGGGCTTGGGCGTGCGCATATTGGGCGAAGTGAAAAAGCAATACGCCGATCTGTTGCGCCGGGCCGATGCCATCTTCATCGAAGAATTACACCAATTCAAAGACGACAGCGGCAAGAGCTGGTATGAGCTGACCAGCCAGGCCTTCACCGTGTTCCTGCCGGTCAAAAGCGTGGGTGTGATGGGAGACGGACGCACCTATGAACATGTGGTGGCCTTGCGGGCGGTACAAACCAGCGACTTCATGACCGCCGACTGGGCCGAACTGCCCTATGCGCTGCTGAAAAAAGTGTCGGGGCGCATCATCAACGAAGTGCGGGGCATCAACCGCGTCACCTACGATGTGAGCAGCAAGCCCCCGGCGACCATTGAGTGGGAATAAAGGCTGAAGTCCATCCATATTTCGCATGTACCTGCCACCGCCATTTAACCACCCCGAGCATGCGCTGGCATTGATCCGCCAACACCCGCTGGCCAGTTTGATCTCCAATGACGACGCGGGCTTTCCGTTTGTGAGCCACTTGCCCATGCATGTGGAAACCGAGGGCGAACGCTGGCATTTGTTGGGCCATTGCGCCCGGTCCAATCCGCATTGGCGATTTTTGGCCCAACGTCCCGAGGCCTTGTTGGTGTTTCACGGGCCGCAGGCCTTCATGTCCACCCGCGTTTATCCCGATTTGGTGCGCGTTCCGACCTGGAACTACCTGGCTGTCCATGTGAAGGTGTGCCTGCAATTAGTGGACGGCGAGAAAGCCAAAGATCTGCTGCTCAAGCAGTTGATCGCCGACCACGATGCGCCTTATGCCGCACAATGGCGCGGTTTGCCTGAGAGTTACACCCAGGGCATGCTCAAAGCCATCGTGGCATTCAAAGGCGAAGTGCTGGATGTGCAATGCAAAATCAAGCTCAACCAACACCGTAGCGAAGCGCACGCCCGCATGAAGGCCGATTACGCGCAAGGCAGCGAGCAAGAACGCGACTTGGCCGCGTGGATGCAGAAATTGGGTTTGTAAAGCCATGTCTGTTGCCCCATTCACGCTGAGCGATGAAGCTGCGATGGATTTGGCCCTGGCCCAAGCCCGCAGGGCGCAAGACGCTGGCGAAGTACCGGTCGGTGCCGTGGTGGTGCACCAGGGCAGGGTGGTGGGCGTGGGGCACAACAGCCCGATCCACGACCGCGACCCCAGCGCACACGCCGAAATCATTGCCCTGCGCCAAGCCGCCCAGGCGCTGGGCAACTACCGTTTGGAAGATTGCACCCTTTATGTGACCTTGGAGCCTTGCGCCATGTGCTGCGGTGCAATTGCCCATGCCCGTTTGTCACGTTTGGTGTTTGGTGCTTTCGAACCCAAAACGGGTGCAGTGCAATCCATCACACGCTTGTTTGATTTGCCTGGCATGCATGCGCCGGACATTGTGGGCGGTGTGCAGGCCCAAGCCTGTGGTCAATTGCTGCAAAGTTTTTTCCGCGACAAGCGGCTGAACACGCCCACGCATGCGCTGCTGGTGCCCCTGCGAGATGATGCGGTGCGCACACCGGAGAGTTGCTTCAGCGATTTACCGGACTTTCCATGGTCACCGACCTATGTAAGCGATCTGCCCGCCTTGAACGGTTTGCGCATGCATTGTTTGGATTTGGGCCCCAAAAACGCAGCTTGCACCTGGTTGTGTTTGCACGGCAACCCGGCCTGGGGTTATCTTTACCGAAAAATGATGCCGGTGTTTTTGGCGGCGGGCCACAGGGTGGTGGTGCCAGACATGCCCGGCTTTGGTCGCAGTGACAAACCCAAAAAGGCAGGGCAGCACCAATTTGCTTGGCACCGCCAAGTTTTGCTCGATTTGATCCACCATTTAGACCTTCAACACATGGTGTTGGTGGTGCAAGACTGGGGGGGCATTTTGGGCTTGACCTTGCCCATGGCTGAACCCTGGCGTTACCAAGGCCTGCTCGCCATGAACACCACCTTGGCCACGGGCAGGCAAACCTTGAGCCCAGGCTTTTTGGCCTGGCGACAAATGTGCAACGACAAACCCTTGTTTGATGTCGGTCGTCTGATGGCGCGCGGCAACCCCCATTTGAGCGCATCTGAATGCGCCGCTTACCAAGCCCCTTTTCCAGATGCCGGTCACCGCGCCGCGTTGCGGGCTTTTCCTAATTTGGTACCAGCACGACCTGACGATGCGGGGGCTGAGTTGTCTCGCCAGGCCGAGGTGTTCTGGCGCGAACATTGGTCAGGTCGCAGTTTGTTGGTGGTGGGTGAACAAGACCCGGTGCTGGGTGTCCCTGTGATGCAAAGCTTGCAACAATGCATTCGCCATGCGCCCCCGTTGTGGCATTTGCCCCAAGCCGGACATTTTGTGCAAGAGCATGGCCAGGCCATTGCCCAGCGGGCTGTCGTGCATTTCTCTACCCAGGAGCCCTGAGCCATGGCCCGTATTTATGTGTTTTCTCCTTCCAGCGCGGTGCGTGATAAAACCGCATTTCGCCGTGGTTTGAATCGCTTGCGCGCCCTGGGGCATGAGGTCGAGGTGGATCCCGCCGCCTTGCAGTCCGCGCAGCGCTTCGCGGGTGACGATGCCACCCGTTTGGCGGCCATCGCCAGAGCCGCTCACAGTGGCGCAGACATTGCCCTCATTGCCCGAGGAGGTTATGGCTTGACCCGCTTATTGCCACAACTGCCCTACAAGGCCATTGCCAAAGCTGCAGCCCGTGGCACCCAATTTGTCGGTTTCAGCGACTTTTCTGCTTTTCAATCGGCTGTGTATGTCAAACAGGGTTTGGCCACCTGGTCTGGGCCCGATGTGGTGGCCGATTGGGGCCGCGAAACCCTGAATGACATCATGCAAGACACCTTTCAAGATCTGGCGCTGGGCCAAAACGAAGGGGCCGGATGGCGCTTGCCGCCTCGCGATACCCGTGCCGACACCCATCGTATCGATGGGGTTTGGGCCAAAAAAGCCACCCTGTGGGGCGGAAATTTATCGGTGCTGACCAGCTTGATCGGCACACCCTATCTGCCCGATGTGCGGGACGGTATTTTGTATTTCGAGGATGTGGCCGAACACCCATACCGCATTGAGCGCATGCTGACCCAGTGGCTGCATGCGGGCATTTTGGCCAAGCAAAAAGCCATTGTGTTGGGTGCTTTCACGCACTACACGCTGACCCCCCACGACAGCGGCTTTCAGTTCAACTCCGTGGTGGATCGATTGCGGCAGATGATCAAGGTGCCTGTGTTGACGGGTTTGCCCATGGGTCATGTGGCCACCAAAGTTTGTTTGCCGTTTGGATCCCAGGTCCAATTGATGGTGCAAGGCCGGGATGCGTTGATGCTCTGGCCGAATTGATCTGCGCACCGGTTCTCTGTTGAATGCTTTACAACCTCCCACTCTTTATTCGTTACGATGTATATTATGTTAAGTTAATGATGGGGCGTGAGGGGATTGATCTGAGGGTCAAGGCTGGCTTTATTTTCGGTTGTTCCATTGGGATAAGAAAGTTTGAATCAGTGGTATGGCCTCTTTGGCGTTTGGCCCATTCTGCGCAAAATCGATGGCGCTCAAGCCCAATTGGTTCTTGATCCTGGGGTCAGCGCCTTGCTGCAGCAGAAGCAAGGTGGCCATGGGATTGCCATAGTGGGCGGCCATCATCAAAGGTGTGGTGCCATTGGGGGAAAGCGCATCCATATCAGCATGGTGTTGCAGCAGATAGCGGATCATCTCGATATGGCCTTTGGTTGCGGCGTAATGCAAAGGCGTCCAGCCTGTTTTGTTCACATCGGCTTTTCGCTCGATGAGCAAATGGGCCACCGGCATGAAATTGTTGAAAGCCGCCAGCATCAATGGGGTTTCATCATCGGCATTGCGCTCATCCACACGGGTGGCTGGCCAAGCGGCCAACACCACGGCGGCTTTGACGGCACTGTGACGGATGGCGTTCAACAATGGCGACGCATTGTTTGGTCCAGGCGTATTGGGGTCAAAACCGCGTCGCAACAAGTTCTCCACCGTGGGTGAATCGTCCGTTCCAAGGCCTGGAAAAAATCCTCG
>RFNL01000434.1 GCA_009927195.1 Betaproteobacteria bacterium
CTGTTTTGGCGGGTGCACTTTTTGTTCCATCACCGAGCACGAAGGGCGCATCATCCAAAGCCGCAGTGAGGCCTCGGTGTTGCAAGAAATCCAAGACATCCGCGACAAAGTCACTGGTTTCACGGGTGTGATCTCTGACCTGGGCGGCCCCACCGCCAATATGTACCGAATTGGTTGCAAATCGCCCGAGATCGAGGCCGCATGTCGCAAACCCAGTTGTGTGTATCCGGGTATTTGCTCCAACCTCAACACCAGCCACCAACCGCTGATCCAGATGTACCGCAAAGCCAGGTCCATCAAAGGGGTCAAGAAAATCCTGATTGGCTCGGGCTTGCGCTACGACCTGGCCATTGAGTCGCCGGAATACATTCGCGAATTGGCCACCCACCATGTAGGTGGCTATTTGAAAATCGCCCCTGAACACACCCAGTCTGGCCCCTTGTCCAAGATGATGAAGCCCGGCATTGGCAGTTACGACAGATTCAAGCAACTGTTTGACCAATACAGTGCAGAGGCAGGGAAAAAACAGTACCTGATCCCCTATTTCATAGCGGCGCATCCTGGCACCAGCGATGAGGACATGATGCATTTGGCACTGTGGCTGAAAAAAAATGGCTTTCGCGCCGATCAGGTGCAAACCTTCTACCCCAGCCCCATGGCCACTGCCACAGCCATGTACCACAGCGGCAAGAACCCGTTGCGCAAAATTGGCCGAGACAGCGAAGGCGTGGACATTGTGCGAGGCGACAAACGCCGTCGTTTGCACAAGGCATTTTTGCGCTATCACGATGCCAACAATTGGCCTTTGTTGCGCGAGGCCCTCAAATCCATGGGCCGCAGCGACCTGATTGGCAATGGCAAGCACCACTTGATTCCAGCCTTTCAGCCCCAAACGCAGGGCGCTTACGTCAGCGCACGCCGCAAGAACAGCACACCAAGCCCTGTTGCCCCTGGAAAACTGCTGACCCAGCACACCGGATTGCCTGCGCGCTCCGGTGTCAAAACTGGACGCAAAACCAAGGTTTGAGCTAGCGCACCCGCTGTTTCATGGCGCGCTCGACTTCACGCTTGCCTTCGCGATCTTTGATGGTGTCGCGCTTATCGTGATCGGCTTTGCCCTTGGCCAAGGCAACATCACATTTCACCTTGCCGTTCTTCCAGTGCAGGTTCAAGGGCACCAAGGTGTAGCCTTTTTGCTCTACCTTGCCAATCAAACGGCGAATTTCATCTTTTTGCAGCAGCAGTTTTTTGGTCCGGACCGCATCGGGACGCACATGGGTGGAGGCGGTATTCAAAGGGTTGATCTGGCAACCAATGACAAATAATTCGCCATTTCGGATGACCACATATCCATCGGTGAGTTGTACCTTGCCCTCGCGCACGGACTTGACTTCCCAGCCCTCCAACACCATGCCCGCTTCAAAGCACTCTTCGATGAAGTAATTGAAGATGGCCTTCTTGTTGTCCGCAATGCGGGCTGTGCTGGGTGCTTTGGTGGTCATGAATGGCGATGTCGCTGCGCTCAGCTTACATACAATCCCTGCATGACGGCCGCTGTGCAAACGCCCATTCTATGAAAACCATCCATAAGTCTGTTTTGATATGGTTCAGCGCGCAGGAAATGTTTGACCTGGTCACCAATATACCAAGCTACCCGCAGTTTTTACCCTGGTGCGACAACGCCAGGTTGGTGCACACCCATGAGGATGGAGTCACGGCAGAGATCGGCATGGCCTTGGGGAACTTGCACAAAAGCTTCACCACCCGAAACCTGCACATTCCGGGGCGCGAGGTGCGGGTACAACTCATTGACGGGCCCTTCAAACATTTGGATGGTGTGTGGTTGTTTGAACCCATGGGTGAGGAGCGTGCTTGTCGGGTGGATCTGCAACTTCACTACAGTTTTGACAGCATGTTTGCGGTTTTGATCGGCCCCCTGTTTGATCGCATCGCAGCCACCCTGGTCGATGCCTTTGTCAAACGCGCTGAACAGGTTTATGGCCCACATTGAGGTGACTTTGGTTTACTCACCCGCATCACGGGTGGTTCACGAGTTGGTATTGCAATTGCCAAAGGGTTGCAATGTGAGCGAAGCTTGGAGAGCCAGTCAATGGTTTTCAGCCATGGAAAACCCCAGCCATTCGTTTTGCCCAGAGTCTTCTGTTTGGGGCCGTAAAGTCAGCCCCACGCAAACCCTGAACGACGGCGATCGGTTGGAAGCCCTGCGCCCGCTCAAAGTGGACCCCAAAGAAGCCCGCCGGCAACGATTTGCCCAACAAGGTGCGCGCGCTGCAGGCTTGTTTGCACGTCGCCGCCCGGGCGCCAAACCAGGCTACTGAGCCCATGGCCTGGGCTTGCCTTCGGTATACAGGTTTGTTCGGAGGGCTCGGTACAATTTCTTTTTTGGAGCCCAACCATGCGCCTCTTAGGCAATGCGCTCACCTTCGACGATGTGTTGCTGGTGCCCGCTTTTTCAGCCGTCCTGCCCAAGGACACAACACTTTCCACCCCTTTCTCCCGCCGGATTGAGCTCAATTTGCCGCTGGTCTCTGCGGCCATGGACACCGTGACAGAGGCCCGACTGGCCATCGCCATTGCCCAAGAGGGCGGCATTGGCATCGTTCACAAAAACCTCACCGCCCAACAACAAGCCGCTGAGGTGGCCAAGGTCAAACGATACGAAAGTGGGGTTTTGCGCGACCCGGTGGTCATTACCCCGGAGCACACTGTCAGACAAGTCATGGCCATGTCCGAGCAGTTGGGCATCTCTGGTTTTCCAGTCTGTCGGGGCAAACAGGTGGTGGGTATCGTTACCGGCCGCGATTTGCGCTTTGAACAACGCTATGACGTGCAGGTGCGAGAGATCATGACCCCGCTGGAGAAACTCATCACCGTACCAGAAGGGGTCACACCCCAAGCGGCCAAGGCCTTGCTCAACAAGCACAAGCTTGAGCGTTTGCTGGTGGTCAGCGATTCTTTTGAACTCAAAGGCCTGATCACGGTCAAAGACATCACCAAGCAAACCAGCTTCCCCAATGCGGCCCGGGACCCCGCGGGTCGCTTGCGGGTGGGTGCGGCGGTCGGCGTGGGCGAGGGCACCGAAGAGCGTGTGGATGCCTTGGTCCAAGCTGGGGTGGATGTGATCGTGGTCGATACCGCCCATGGCCACAGCAAAGGTGTGATCGATCGGGTGGCTTGGGTCAAGCAACAATACCCGCAGGTGGATGTGGTCGGCGGCAACATCGCCACCGGGGCTGCGGCCTTGGCCTTGGCCGAGGCGGGCGCAGATGCGGTCAAGGTGGGCATTGGCCCAGGTTCCATTTGCACCACCCGCATAGTGGCTGGCGTGGGCGTGCCTCAGATCACCGCCATCGACGGTGTCGCCAAGGCCTTGGAAGGTTCTGGCATTCCTTTGATTGCCGACGGAGGGATACGCTACAGCGGTGACATTGCCAAAGCGATAGCGGCGGGAGCCTCCTCTGTGATGATGGGTGGCATGTTCGCCGGTACCGAAGAGGCCCCAGGCGAAATCGTTCTCTACCAAGGCCGCAGCTACAAGAGCTACCGCGGCATGGGCAGCATCGGTGCCATGCAACAAGGCAGTGCGGACCGCTATTTTCAAGAGTCTTCCACCGGCAATCCCAATGCCGACAAATTGGTGCCCGAGGGCATTGAAGGCAGGGTCCCTTACAAAGGCTCCGTGGTGAACATCGTTTACCAAATGGCCGGCGGGTTGCGTGCCGCCATGGGCTATTGCGGATGCCCCGACATAGAAACCATGCGCAGCCAGGCCGAATTTGTCCAAATCACCACTGCGGGCATGCGCGAAAGCCATGTCCATGATGTTCAAATCACCAAAGAAGCGCCGAATTACCGGGCAGACTGACCACGGCTGTGAGCCGATAGCCACTTTCGCAGCATGAAACACCAAAAAATCCTGATCCTCGATTTCGGCTCGCAAGTCACTCAACTGATCGCCCGACGTGTGCGTGAAGCCCATGTGTATTGCGAGGTGCACCCCTGTGACGTGAGCGACACTTGGTTGCGTGAATTTGCCGGTGACGGGCAGTTGCGTGGCATTGTCTTGTCGGGCAGCCATGCCAGTGCCTATGAAGAAAGCACCGATCGCGCACCCCCAGCGGTGTTTG
>RFNL01000298.1 GCA_009927195.1 Betaproteobacteria bacterium
TGATGCAACTGATGCTGGATTTGAACCAAGAGAGCGGAACCACCTTGGTCTTGGTCACCCATGACCAAGGCATCAGCCAAAGGTGTCAGCGGCGCATCGGTATCGAAGCGGGACAACAACGGGCGATTGCATAATTGCCGCATGTCCGCCCCACTCAAAGTCATTTTTGGTTTCCATGCGGTGGGGGTGCGGATGAAAACTGCGCCCCAATCGATCACAGAGTTGCACGTCGATACCAGCAGGCGGGATGTGCGCATGCGCCAGTTCATGCAACGTGCGCAAGACAGCGGAATGCGCGTCATGGCCAGTGACGCAATGAGATTGGCCAAACTGTGTGGCAGCCATGGCCATCAAGGTGTGGTGGCGCGGGTGCAGGCTTTGCTGCAAGGACACTCATTGGACGATCACCTGGACCAATTGGATGCCGCACAAGTTCCATTGCTGCTGGTGCTGGATGGTGTGACCGATCCCCATAATTTAGGCGCGTGTTTGCGGGTGGCCGACGGGGCTGGAGCACATGCCGTGATTGCGCCCAAGGACCACTCTGTCGGCTTGAATGCCACAGTCGCCAAAGTGGCCAGCGGTGCATCCGACACGGTGCCCTATTTCATGGTCACTAACTTGGCCCGAACCCTCAACGAACTCAAGGAGCGCGGCATTTGGATCATTGGCACCAGTGACGATGCCACCACCACGCTCTACCAAAATGAGCTCAAGGGCCCAGTGGCCTGGGTTTTGGGCGCAGAAGGGGAGGGCATGCGACAACTCACCCGCAAAACCTGCGATTTGCTGGTTCGCATACCCATGCAAGGCGCAGTGGAAAGCCTCAATGTGTCGGTGGCCAGTGGGGTATGCCTGTACGAAAGCTTGCGCCAGCGCGGAGCAACTCACTGATGGGCATCTGTGGCTCGGGCTCTCAGACCCAACCCATCAATCCCAAAAGGGCCCCTGAGGACAGCAACCACAAAACGTGGATGCGCGTCTTCCACATCAAAACCACAGACACAGCGGTCAACAGCAAACCAGGTGCGTGTTGCGCATCGGCTTGAATGGGCGGCAACAACAACCATCCGGTGGAGAACATCAAGGCAATCAGCAATGGGGCCATGCCGACCTTGAAGGCGCGCACGGCCATTTTGTCTTGATATCGCACTCCCCAACGACTGACCATCAAGGTCAAGCAACCCGAAGGCCCCAAAATACTCACCAAGCACAAGAAGGCCGCCAATACACCATAGGCCCAGGCCAAAGGCCCTGTTTGCACGCCCCCACCGGCCTGAGCACCCAAGGTCCAGCCCAAAATGGCCACAAACAACACATTCGGGCCTGGGGCAATTTGGGCCAAGGTGATGGACGAGTTGAACTGCGGGTCGCTGAGCCAATGTTGCTGATCCACCAAATAGCGGTGCATATCGGGGGCGGCAGCCACCACCCCCCCAAAGGTGATGAGCGACAAGCTTAAAAAATGCAGCATCATGTGCAGCCAATCGGAAGCCATCAGGCTCATGCATCCCCCTGTTGGCGCACCAAGCAACGCCAGGCCCAGACGCTTGAAGGCAATCCCACCGACAACCATGCCAAGGCCAGCGGGATGCGCCAAAGGGCCACCACCACAAAGCCGGCGGCCAAAAAGGCATAACAAACCTGCAAACCCATGGGGTTGCCTTTGAGGCCCGCCAACAAGCGCAGGGCGTTGCCCATGATCATGCCCGAGACCACACAACCCATGGCATGAAGCATGGATCGCACCGCAGGCATGTCATGCATGCCTTGGTAAAGCGCTGCAAAGCACAGCACCAATGTGCACGGGGCCAGCATCAATCCAGCGATGGCACAAAAGGCACCTTTGAGACCAAAATAACGATCGCCCAGTATCAAGGTCAAGTTGACCACATGTGGCCCTGGCAGAGTTTGGGCCACGGACCAATCTTCCAAAAATCCTTTGGGAGTTAACCATTGTTTTTGATCCACCAAAATGCGCTGAACCACCGCTTGCACCCCTCCAAAACCCTGCATGGCCATCCAGGTGAACGTCACAAACAAGTCCCAGCAATTGCCGGGCCTTTGAACGGTTTGGGTCATATCCGCCAACCGCAAGAAACGTCAATCGCCACACCATAGATGTGCGCAATCCCCTGAGCGCGCAGGGGTGAAGGGCTTGGAGCGTGCATGTGCGGGGGTGCAGGGTGGGTGAAGCAATGGATGGGCAGTATAGGCATTTTGAACGGCTATTTCGCGCAAGGCCTGCATCAGCGAGACTTTGCAGCACCTGCCCCGCCCATCCCCCTGCAAATCAACTGCCTATCACAGGGCATGTCGAGGCAAAACGGGTTCTGGCTTTACACTGACCCGTTCATCATCACTGCCTGCCGTCCCGTGGACGTATCCCAATTCCATCGCCCTGCCAAAGCCCTGACCAGTTACCGAAAACACTGGGCGGCACGCTTTGGCACAGCCCCTTTTTTGCCCATGAGCCGCTCCGAAATGACCGCTTTGGGCTGGGACAGCTGCGATGTGGTGCTGGTCACGGGTGATGCATATGTCGATCACCCAAGTTTTGGCATGGCCGTGATTGGCCGCATGCTGGAAAACCAAGGCTTTCGCGTGGGCATCATTGCCCAACCCGACTGGCAAAGCGCTGAACCATTCGCTGCTTTAGGACGCCCCAATTTGTTCTTTGGGGTGACGGCTGGCAACATGGATTCCATGATCAACCGCTACACGGCAGATCGAAAAATCCGCAGTGATGATGCCTACACCCCTGGCGATGTGGCGGGCAAGCGGCCCGACCGTGCGGCCATTGTGTACAGCCAACGCTGCAAAGAAGCCTACAAAGACGTGCCCATCATCATGGGCGGCATTGAGGGCTCGTTGCGCCGCATCGCCCATTACGACTATTGGCAAGACAAGGTGCGCCGCTCTATCGTGATCGATGCCAAATGCGACCTTTTGCTATACGGCAATGCAGAACGTGCGATTGTGGAGGTGGCCCACCGTTTGGCGGCCAAAGAGCCGGTGGAGGCCATCACCGATGTGCGCGGCACGGCCTATGTGTGCCGAGCCACCCCCACGGATTGGATCGAAATCAACTCCACCGAGGTGGACCGCCCTGGACCGGTGGAATCCCACCTCAACCCCTACCTGATGATCAGTGAACAAGCCCAGGCACAGGGTCAAACCTGTGGTGCCGCCAACACCCAAGCGTCAACCCCTTTGGCCGAGAAAGCCGACTCCGGCGTGGCCATGAGGGTGCCACTGGGTTGGTTGGGCAAATCCAAAGCCAAGGTGGCACCGCGCGAACGCACCGTGATCCGCTTGCCGTCGTTTGAACAGGTGCGCAGCGATCCGGTGTTGTATGCCCATGCCAATCGGGTGCTGCACCTGGAGACCAACCCCGGCAATGCGCGGGCATTGGTGCAAGCGCACGGGGAGGGGTCCACGGCGCGGGATGTGTGGATCACCCCACCTCCAATTCCCTTGACCACGGCCGAAATGGATTTGGTGTTTGGCCTGCCTTATGCACGCTCGCCCCATCCGGCCTATGCCGATGGCCAAGGTCGCCATGACGGACCC
>RFNL01000445.1 GCA_009927195.1 Betaproteobacteria bacterium
CCCGCCACAAGTGCCGTGCTGGATCACCCACACCACCGAGGCAACCCACGCCATCATCCGCAGCGGGCTTGACCGCAGCCCCATGTTCACCGGGCAAATCGAGGGCGTGGGGCCGCGCTACTGCCCCAGTGTGGAGGACAAGGTCCACCGCTTTGCCGACAAAAACAGCCACCAGGTATTTTTGGAGCCCGAGGGTTTGAACACCCACGAGGTGTACCCCAACGGCATCAGCACCAGCTTGCCGTTCGACATCCAGCATGCCTTGGTGCGCTCTATCCCCGGGCTGGAAAACGCGCACATCCTGCGCCCAGGCTATGCGATCGAATACGATTATTTCGACCCCCGTGGCCTGCAACGTCATTTTGAAACCCGCGCCATCCAGGGTTTGTTTTTTGCGGGCCAGATCAATGGCACCACCGGCTATGAAGAGGCCGCCGCCCAGGGTTTGTTCGCGGGCATCAATGCCGCCTTGCAATGCCGGGGCGAGTCGCCTTGGGTGCCAGCGCGCGACCAAGCCTATCTGGGCGTGCTGGCCGATGACCTGGTCACCAAAGGCGTGACCGAGCCTTACCGCATGTTCACCAGTCGCGCCGAATTTCGCTTGCAATTGCGCGAAGACAATGCCGATTTGCGGTTGACCGAAACCGCGCGCCGTTTTGGTTTGATCGACGATGAACGCTGGCGCGCCTTCGAGGCCAAGCGCGAGGCCGTGGCCCAAGAGAGCGCCCGCTTGCGCAGCTTGTGGGTGCACCCGCGCAACCTCAGCGAGGCTGAAGCGGTGCGGGTGCTGGGCAAGCCCATCGAACACGAACACAGCCTGGCCGATTTGTTGCGCCGCCCCGGTGTGGGCTACCAAGATTTGATGGGCCTCGATGGCGGGCGCTTTCAAAACCCCAGCCTGTCGGCCGAACTGGCCGGCGGCGGTGTTTCACATGAAACAGCCCTGGCTGTGGTTGAGCAGGTTGAGATTGCCGCCAAGTATGCGGGGTACATCGACCGCCAGCGCGACGAGGTCGGACGCGCCGCCCACTTTGAAAACATGCCCCTGCCCGCCGACCTCGACTATGCCCAGGTCAGCGCACTGAGCATGGAGGTGCGGCAAAAGCTCAACCGGCACAGGCCCGAAACCTTGGGCCAAGCCTCGCGCATTTCGGGCGTCACGCCGGCGGCAATCTCTTTGTTGCTGATCCACCTGCGCCGCGGGCGCTTCAACGGCTTTGTCCCCAAGCAGGTCGAGGCCACCCCTTGAACCCGCGCCGGCCTGCCAAGCCGATGGCAGGGCGCAGCCCAAAATCCGCCCCCTTTGACAACCCCCGACCGTGGGACAACGCCACCCAGGAACAGGCGCGCTCCCTGCTGAGCGCTGGCGCGGTGCAACTCGGCCTGGCTTTGTCTGCCAGCCAAACCCAGGCCTTGCTTGACTACCTGGGCTTGCTGCACCAATGGTCCAAGGTCTACAACCTGACCGCAGTGCGCGACCCGCTGGAGATGGTGACGTTGCACCTGCTCGACAGCCTGGCCGTGGTCCCCGCCCTTGAGCGCCATTTGCGCAACCGGCCCCACCAGGCCGCCCCCTTGCAGCTGCTGGACGTGGGCTCGGGCGCTGGCTTGCCCGGCGTGGTGATGGCCATTGCCTGCCCCCACATCCAGGTCACTTGCGTGGACGCGGTGGCCAAAAAGGCCGCCTTTGTGCAACAGGTGGCCGCCACCCTGGGGCTGATTCATTTGCGCGGCCTGCACCAGCGGGTCGAGCACATCCAAACACCGCACGATGTGGTGTGCTCGCGCGCCTTTGCCGCCCTGGCCGACTTTGTTCAAGGCTCTGCCGCCGCCCTCGCGCCAGGTGGCACGTGGCTGGCCCTCAAAGGAAAAAAGCCTGATGAAGAGATGGCGCAGCTGGGCCCAGGCGCGCAGGTGTTTCATGTGGAACAACTGCAAGTGCCCGGTCTCGATGCCCAGCGCTGCCTGGTGTGGATGCGCGCTGCCCCCTGAAGCGCCAAAGGATCCGGCCGCAGCCGATGCGGCAGGCTTTTGTGCCACGCCAGGGCTTACACTCACTGCCCCAGCAACCAGAGGTGTGCATGTTTGGCGTGTCAGATTACGGGGCCTATGTGGCGGCCGTTTTGGTGTTTTTGTTCATCCCCGGACCGGGTAATTTGGCCATCTTGAGCTCCACGGCCAAGGGCGGAGTCCGTGGTGGCCTGTCTTCAACCGGCGGCATCATCGTGGGCGACCAGGTGCTGATTTGGCTGGCCGTAGCCGGCGTGGCAACCATCTTGCTCACCACGCCTGCGTTGTTTGTGACCATCCAGTGGCTGGGTGCGGCCTATCTGGCCTGGCTGGGCCTGAAAATGGTGCTGGCCAAGCCAGGCGCAGGTGCTGTGGTGGACATCCCTGTGGGCGCTTATTTTCGGCAGTCTTTTTTCATCACCTTGCTCAACCCCAAATCGATTGTGTTTTACATGGCGTTTTTTCCCCTGTTTCTGGACCCCGCCGTGCCGCCCAGCCTGGTCACGTTTGCGGCCATGGCCTTGACCGCCGCCGCCCTGGCCGCCCTGTATGGACTGGGTCTGTCGCTACTGGCACAGCATTTGGCCGAGCGCGTCAAAGCCCGACCCTGGTTGTCGCAAGCCCTGCAAAAAACCGCTGGTGGTTTGCTGATTGCTTTTGGCCTGCGCCTGGTCTTGACCAAATAAACATCCACCGCACCACACAAGGCGCATTTCATGTCCCATATATTCTGTGTCGCCAACCAAAAAGGGGGGGTGGGCAAAACCACCACCACCGTCAATCTCGCCGCTGGTTTGGCCGCCGTGGGACAGCGCGTGCTGATGATCGACCTCGACCCCCAGGGCAACGCCACCATGAGCTCTGGCGTGGACAAGCGCAAACTCTTGCTCAGCGTGTATGACGTGTTGCTCGAAACCGCCAGCATCACCGAGGCCCGGGTGCGCAGCCATTGGGGCGGCGAACCGGCCCAGCAAAAAATGTCCACCTATGACGTGTTGGGCGCCAGCCGTGAGCTGGCCGGTGCCGAGGTCGAGTTGGTGGGTTTGGAGCGGCGCGAAAGCCGCCTCAAACAAGCCCTGGCCGTGGTCGACGCGCCATACGATTTCGTGCTCATCGACTGCCCGCCCTCATTGTCCATGCTCACCCTCAACGGCCTGTGTTGTGCCCATGGCGTGATCGTGCCCATGCAATGCGAGTACTTTGCCTTGGAGGGGCTGACCGATC
>RFNL01000243.1 GCA_009927195.1 Betaproteobacteria bacterium
ATCGAGCATCAAAAACGGGTCCAGCCGCTGCTGCAAATCGTTGGCCACCACGCGGGTGAGTTTGACGCCGGCGCCGTCACTGGTGGCTTGGCCGCGCACCAAGCGCTCCAGCCGTCTTGAAGTGGTTTGTGTCATGGGGTCTTTCTGGGGTGGGATGCGAGGGATTTTGGCCCCAAGGGTATCAGCCGACCGCACCCTGCGGCCATTGTCCAGGCGGGCCATGGGGCTAACATCGACGGCTTGCAGGGCCTGTCCCTGATCAGTGGAAACAGTCATGCGCATTTGGAAAAAACCGATTTCGGTGGACATCCTCACCCAATCCCATCGCCACACCGCACCGGAGTTGTTGGGCATGGAGTTTGTGGAGGTGGGAGACGACTTCATCGTGGGCCGCATCCCGGTGGACGAGCGCACCCGCCAACCCTATGGCTTGTTGCACGGCGGGGTGAGTGTGGTGCTGGCCGAAACCCTGGGTTCTTGTGGTGCTTTCTATTCGTGCCCGCCCGATCACCGGGCGGTGGGCCTGGACATCAATGCCAACCACATCAAAGGGGCCACTTCGGGGTGGGTGCGCGGCGTCACCCGCGCGGTGCACATTGGGCGCAGCACCCAGGTGTGGCACATTGACATGCACAACGAGGCGGGCGACCTGACCTGTGTCTCGCGCATCACCATGGCCATTCTGGCGCCGCGCTGAGCACCGGTCGCGCTTTATTCAGTGCTTTTCAGGCGTTCGCTTTTCCAGTAGACATCGTCGCCGCCGTCCATGCGGTTGAGCACCCGTGCCAGCACGAACATCAGGTCGGACAAGCGGTTCAGGTAGTGGCGTGGTGTGTCGTTCAGGGCTTCTTGCGCCTCCAGGGCGACCACGGCGCGTTCGGCACGCCGCGCCACGGTGCGGCACACATGGGCCAGTGAAGCGGCCCGGCTGCCAGCGGGCAGGATGAACTCCAGCAGCTTGGGCAAGGCCGCATTGTGGTCGGTCAAGGCCTGATCCAGGGCTAACACCGCTTCGGGCTTGAGCAGCTCAAAGCCAGGAATGCTCAACTCGCCGCCGAGGTTGAACAATTGGTGCTGCACCTCGACCAACAGGTCGCGCACATCGGCAGGCATGCGCTCGCACAGCAGCACGCCGATGTGGCTGTTGAGCTCATCGACCTCGCCCATGGCATGCACGCGCAAGCTGTCTTTGCGCACGCGCCGGTTGTCACCCAGCCCTGTGGTTCCATCATCACCGGTGCGGGTGGCAATTTGACTGAGTCGGTTTCCCATGCGGTGTGTCCTGTGTGGCTTGGTTGTGGGGGCTGATTGTCCATCAAGCCCGTGGCGAGTGCGCGGCTTGGTGGGCTTGCCTAGAATGGTGGTTACAGGAGACTCACCGCATGAACGCACCCACCACGGCCCAGCACTTGATTCCACATGTCGAACCCCGGCCCGTGCCCGATGCGTTGGTGGCGCGGCTCAAGGCGCATTTCAGCGAGCGTTGCAGCACGGCCCTGGCGGTGCGCGAGCAACATGGCCGCGATGAGTCGTCCTACACCAGCGTGCCACCCCCTGCTGCCGTGGTGTTTGCCGAATCCACCGCTGACGTGGCCCAGGTGGTCACCTGGGCGCAAGAGGCGCGCGTGCCGGTGATCCCCTTTGGGGTGGGGTCCTCGCTGGAAGGCCATTTATTGGCGGTGCAAGGCGGTATCAGCATCGATGTGGGACGCATGAACCGGGTGCTGGCCGTCAATGCCGAGGATTTGACGGTCACCGTGCAGCCTGGCGTGACCCGCAAGCAACTCAATGAAGAGATTAAGAGCACGGGTTTGTTTTTCCCCATTGATCCCGGGGCAGACGCCAGCCTGGGCGGCATGGCCGCCACCCGCGCCAGCGGGACCAATGCCGTGCGTTACGGCACCATGCGCGAAAACGTGTTGGGCTTGGAGGTGGTCACCGCATCGGGTGAGGTGATACGCACGGGCACCCGCGCCAAAAAATCTTCCGCCGGCTATGACCTGACCCGCTTGATGGTGGGCAGCGAGGGCACGTTGGGCGTGATCACCGAAATCACGTTAAAGCTCTACCCTTTGCCCGAAGCGGTGTCGGCGGCGACCTGCTCCTTTCCCAGCATCGAAGCAGCGGTGCGAACCACCATCCAAGTGATTCAAATGGGTGTGCCGATTGCGCGGGTGGAATTGATCGATGTGAACACGGTGCGCATGGTCAACCACCACGCCAAGTTGACCTTGCGCGAAGAACCGATGTTGTTGATGGAGTTCCATGGCACGCCGGCCAGCGTGAAAGAGCAGGCCGAGACGGTGCAAGCGATTGCCGATGAGTTTGGGGGGCAAGCCTTTGAGTGGGCCAGCACCCCCGAAGAGCGCACCCGCTTGTGGGCGGCGCGCCACAACGCTTACTTTGCGGCAGTGCAAAGCCGCCCGGGCTGCCGCGCCATCAGCACCGATACCTGTGTGCCCATCAGCCGATTGGCCGATTGTTTATTGACCTCGGTGGCCGAGGCCGATGCCTCTGGCATTCCTTATTTCCTGGTTGGCCATGTGGGCGATGGCAATTTCCACTTTGGTTATTTGATCAACCCCGAAGACCCGCAAGAGCGGGCCGCGGCCGAGGTCCTCAATCAGCAACTCGTGGCGCGTGCCTTGGGCATGGAGGGCACCTGCACCGGCGAGCACGGCATCGGTTTGCACAAGATGGACTTTTTGGTGACCGAGGCGGGCGCTGCAGCCGTGGCCATGATGCGCACCATCAAGCGCGCACTCGACCCGCACAACATCATGAACCCTGGCAAAATTTTCACCTGGTGAGGCGGCGCCGGCATCTTGGGGCCGGGGTCAGGCGTGCGCGGGTCGCCGCATCAGCGGCGCAGTTTGTCGATCAAACCATTGAGGGCATCGAGCGAGCCAAATTGGATGGCCAACTCACCCATTTCCTCCACTCGCCCTTGGCGTTTGACCCGTTTTTTGATCCGCACCTCCACCTCCGCAGTGAGCACATCGGATAACTCTTCCTCCACCCGGCGCAGGTCGCGCGACTTTTCCTTTTTGGGCTTTTGGGGAACCAAGTTGAACTCGGCGCCGACCTTTTTGACCAGGCCCTCGGCCTCGCGCACCGACAATTTTTTGGCCGTGATTTGATGGGCGGTGGTGATTTGGCTGGCCCGGTCGAGCGCCAGCAGTGCACGGGCATGGCCCATGTCCAGGTCACCGGCCAACAGCATTTGTTGAACCGGTTCGGCCAAGTTGAGCAAGCGCAGCAGGTTGCTGGCGGCACTGCGCGACCGGCCCACGGCCTGGGCCACCGCCTCGTGAGTTAGCCCAAACTCTTTGATAAGGCGTTGCAGCGCCTGGGCCTCCTCCAAAGGGTTGAGGTCTTCGCGCTGGATGTTTTCGATCAACGCCATGAGCGCGGCCGATTCGTTGGGGACATCGCGCACCAGCACCGGTACCCGCTCTAACCCGGCCAGGCGCGCCGCCCGAAAGCGGCGTTCACCGGCGATGATTTCATACAAAGCCTGGTCTGGCCCCTGGGGCGCGGGGTCTTGGCGGATGGCACCACTGTCGCGGCGTTGTTCGGCATCGGCCAGGCTCAAGCGGCGCACCAGGATCGGCTGCATGATGCCCTGGCTTTTGATGCTTTCAGCCAACTCATACAAGGCGCCTTCGTCCATGCGGGTGCGGGGCTGGTAAGTGCCTGCGACCAACTCGCTCAAAGCCAGTTCGTGCGGCACGCCGTCGGCGCCGGGCTCTGGGGTCTCGCTGACGGTTGGGCCGAGCAATGCTTCGAGGCCGCGGCCCAAGCCTTTGGGTTTTTTGCTTGCCATGGTGGGGTAGGGGGTTAGAGTTTGGGGGCGCGTTCAACGAGTTCGCGGGCGAACTCCACAAAGGCCTGGCTG
>RFNL01000272.1 GCA_009927195.1 Betaproteobacteria bacterium
CCATGAATTGGTGCGCCAAGCGCAACAACAAGGCCTCTTGAAACGGATGGGCCACCAACTGAAAGCCCAGTGGCAAACCGGCTGGGCAAAACCCGGCTGGAATTTGAATGGCCGGCAAGCCCAATAAATTAAATGGCCGAGTGAACAAGGTGATGCGGCCAATCAAGGCACGAACGGCCTCCCCACTGCCATCTGCGTCTGAACCAGCAATGGTGGGCAAGGCATAGGGCATGCAAGGCAAGATCAACACATCAATGCCTTGCATGGTGGCTTGCATGAAATCGCGAGCGAGATGGGCACGCCAGCGCAGCGCATCGATGTATTGGGTGGCTGGGATCAAAAACCCTGCTTCGGTGCGTGAGCGAAACAAAGGTGTGTAGTCTTGTGCTCGCTCGCGCAACCAGGGCCCGTGAATGCTGGCCGCCTCAGATTTGATGATGGTTTCGGCACAGCGAAACAAGGGGTTCATGTCACCGATGGACACACCCACCAGTTGGGTGCCTACTTGTTGCAGTACCGCCAAGGCCTGTTCTAACATGGCTTGCACCACAGGTTCCACGCCACCCAATTGGTCAATGTTGGGCACACCCACACGCAAGCCCCGTACCGCAACCCCCAAACCGGCCTCGTAATCGGGGACGGGTTGATCCAGGGAAGTTGCATCCAAGGGGTCAGGACCTGCGATCAAGCGCAATAAACGCGCCGCATCGGTTGCGTTGCGAGTCAGTATGCCCACATGATCCAGAGACCAAGAGCGCGGCATCACCGCATGTCGGCTCACCCGACCATAAGTGGGTTTGAGGCCCAGCACCCCATTGGCCGATGCAGGCAATCGGATCGAGCCACCCGTGTCGGTGCCCAAAGAACCAAACACAAGGCCCGCCCCTACCGCCACCCCGGATCCACTGGAAGATCCACCAGCGATGTAGTCCGGATGAAATGCGCTGGCGCAATGGCCATGGTGGATGTTGTGGCCAGTTGGCCCACCCGCAAACTCAGACATGTTGAGGGTGCCCAAGTCCAATGCGCCAGCCTGGTCCAAGCGGGTCAAACAAGTGGCCGTGTCTTCGGCTTGCCAGTCTCGGCGAATCAGACTGCCACAGGTGGATACCAAACCTCGCCGGTAAAACAAATCTTTGTGCGCCAATGGCACGCCATGCAGTGGTCCTGGCTGGAATGAGCGCTGGGCCAATTGGGTATCTGCGCGTCTGGCAGCAGCCAAAGCGGGTTCGGCATCGATGCGAATAAATGCCTTGCGAGAAGCTTGCCATTCTGCAATGCGTTGCAAACAAGCTTGGGTCACTTCCAGGGCTGAAATTTGACGCTTGGCAATGGCTTGAGCCACCTCAGTCATGCCCATGAAGGCCATGTCGGTATCAGTCACCCTGAACACCAATTTGTATGCCGCGCAGGTAAGCGCTGGGCTCGTCGTCAAAGCGCAGTTGCACAGCGCCTAGTTCAACAGCGTGATTAAGTTGGGCGAATTCGGTGGCCAGCTCTTGCGCCCTGGCGGGCGATACGGTGTATTGCGCCCAACGGGTCAAGCCATGGGACAAAGCATCCACATCGGATTGAGAAGTACTTGGCACAAGCGAAGCAGGATTCATCGGCATAATGGTTTGCAAGCCTTCGATGGTCGAGGGCCTTATTGTGCACATCATCCATTCAAACAGGCACCTCATGCAAATTGACATCAATGCCATGTCGCAAGACATCCAATACAAGCTGATTGCATCGACTGTGGTGCCACGCCCGATTGCGTTGATCAGCACCTATGGCGAAGACACGGGTGACAACGCGGCACCATTCAGTTTTTTCAATGTGATGGGCGAAAACCCGCCGGTGCTGGTGGTTGGCTTGGAGACCCGCAGACACGACAAATCGCTCAAAGACACCACGATCAACATCATGAAAAACGGTCAGTTCGTGGTCCATTTGGTCGATGAGGACCTGGGCGAAGCGATGAACATCTGTGCGATTGACTTTCCGCCCACCGTCAGCGAAACCGATATGGCAGGATTGAGTTTGTTGCCTTCGACCCTGATCAAACCCAAACGCATTGAGCAAGCGCCGGTGGCTTTTGAATGCGAAAAAATCACTTTCTTGCAAATCAGCCCTGATCGACACATCGCCGTGGGCAAGGTGGTGATGATGCATGTGCGCGATGGCCTGTTTGACCCTGAAACCTATTACATCAACCCAGAAAAATACCGCCCGATCGGCCGCATGTTTGGTCAGCTCTACACCCGCACGCGGGACCACTTCACCATGTCCATACCCAGCTATGAAGATTGGCAAAAAAACATGCCCCGTTAAGCGCGCCAGCGCATTGGGGTCTGATCAACTGCTGAACAAGAAGTTCATTACGTCGCCATCTTTGACCACATACTCTTTGCCCTCGGCGCGCATTTTGCCCGCATCTTTGGCACCTTGTTCACCTTTGAATTGGATGAAGTCGTCGAAGGCGATGGTTTGGGCCCGTATATAACCCTTTTCAAAGTCGGTGTGGATCACGCCTGCAGCTTGCGGGCCGGTATCGCCCACGCGGATGGTCCAGGCCCGCACCTCTTTCACGCCAGCGGTGAAATAGGTTTGCAAACCCAAGAGTTTGTAGGCCGAGCGAATCAAGCGATTCAAGCCCGGTTCGCTTTGACCCAACTCTTGCAAAAACATGTCGCGGTCTTCGTCGCTCATCTCGCTCATCTCGGCTTCGAGCTTGGCGCAAATGGCCACCACCGGCGCGTTTTGTGACTGGGCATAAGCATCCAGGCGCTCGAGCAAAGGGTTGTTCTCAAACCCGTCTTCAGACACATTGGCCACAAACATGGCGGGCTTGGCGGTGATCAGAAAAAACTGCTTGAGCAGCGGCTTTTCTTCTTTGCTGAAATCAACCGTGCGCACTGGCTTGGTGTCGTTGAGGGCCGCTTGGCACCTCTCCAAGATGGCCACCAATTTGGCCGCTTCCTTGTCACCCGAACGGGCGCTTTTTTGCACGCGGTGCAGCGCTTTTTCCACGCTGTTCAAGTCGGCTAAACACAGTTCGGTTTGAATGACTTCAATGTCGCTGATGGGGTCGACCTTGCCCGCCACGTGGATCACATTGTCGTCTTCGAAACAGCGCACCACATTCACAATCGCATCGGTTTCACGGATGTGGGCCAAAAACTGATTGCCCAGGCCCTCGCCGGTGCTGGCACCAGCGACCAAACCGGCAATGTCAACAAACTCAACGATCGCTGGCACCACACGCTCGGGCGCTACGATGGCCGAGAGTTGCGCCAAGCGCGGGTCAGGCACCTCTACCACGCCCACATTGGGCTCGATGGTGCAAAAAGGATAGTTTTCAGCCGCGATACCGGCTTTGGTCAGGGCATTGAAGAGGGTGGACTTGCCCACATTGGGCAGGCCAACGATGCCGCATTTCAAACTCATGGATGGTCCTCAACCCGCGGGGGCGGGGATGGTGGGGCGCAGTCTCGCCAAAGGGAGAGGATTGTAATTCCCTGAAGTTGGGCTCACAGGTGATATTGGATGTCCAGCACCTGGCCCACGCGCAGCTGCGGTTCCATTTCGGTGCCCACGCCTTCGGTGGCAATGGCATTCATGCCAAAACTCACCGCCCCAGCCAAGCGCTGGTCTTGGCGATAGATTTGCAGCACATCGCCCACCAAGGGATTGACCACAGCCGTATCGGGGTCGACATTGGGCATGGGACAACGTGGACAAGGTTTGACGAGTTTGAGCACCACCAAGCCTTCATCGGACTGCCAAGACAGACTCAAGATGTGGTCCTCGTCGTGCGCGGGAATGCCGCTGAGCACGATGTTGGGCCGAAAGCGGCGCAGGTCAACCGCTGCATGACCCTGTTTGGCCAAGCGTTGGTTGAGGCCTTCCAGGGAAGACTGGCTGCACACCAAATAGGGAAAGCCATCGCTGAACTGGTTTTTGGCGGAAACGCCCGCTGTCCATTGGCGGTCACTGGTGCGCACATGGTCGGGGTCAAAACGCACCAGGCGCAACGGGCCAATGGCTTTGCCCTGCGGTGTTTGCCCCAAAAAGTCGCTGAACCATTGGGCGGCCACGTCCCCCATGTCAAAGGCGCTGACGGCTTGTCCCCAGACATGCACCTGCACCGCTTCTTGCACTTCGTACAAGGCCAAGTGCAAGGCCAACATGCCTGGAGCCCGCAAACGCACCTCTGAGGTGCGCAAGCTGGGCTCGATCAAGGCCATTTGCGGCAAATCGCGCTGGCTGACCATGTCGCCCTGCGCATCCACCACCATCCAACAACGATCGTGCAGCAAACCCAAATCGGTCAAGGTGGCCGAAGGCATCGAAATGCCGGCGCAAGATTTCACGGGATAAACCCACAGTTGTTCGACGCTGGCTTGGGCGTGAGTCATTTTGGATTGGCATGTCAATGAGCAGGGTCGAATTGTGCCTGCCCAGCGGGGCCATCATGGCCCACCTAGAATCGGATCCCATGAAACCCGCCTTCGATGTCTGTGTCCGCGGTGCCGGCGTGGTGGGGCAAACCATGGCCTTGCTGCTCGCCGGTTTGCGCTTGCGGGTGGCGCTGGTGCAAGGCAACACCCCCAGCGCACCCGATGTACGCGCATTCGCCCTCAATGCCGCCTCGCGAAATTTGCTGCAAGAACTGCGTTGCTGGCCCGAGCCAGACCATGCCACGGCCGTGCAACAAATGCGGGTGTGGGGCGATGGTGGCGCGCAGGTGCATTTGGAAGCACCCAACCCCCAAGGCCTGACTTGGATCGTTGACACGCCCATTTTGCTTGCGCAACTGGCACAAGCCATTCAATACCAAGCCTTGGTCAGTGTGGTGCCATCCAATGAGAGTGCCAGCCTCACCGTGGTGTGTGAAGGCCGCCACAGTGCCAGCCGCGAACAAGCGGGTGCCGGGCATGAAGTCCTGCCCTACGACCAACACGCTTTGGCGGCACGGGTGGATTGCGCCTTGCCCCACCAGGGACAAGCCTTTCAGTGGTTCCAACACGACCAGGGTGAACTCGGTATCTTGGCTCTGCTGCCAATGGGCGGTTCGATGGGCCAACAAGCGGCATTGGTTTGGTCGCTCAGCCCCGCACGGGCGCAGCAACTCAAAGCCATGCCGAAGGCCGAATTTGAACAAGCCCTGCACCATGCCAGCCACGATCAGTTGGGGGCCATGCGCTTGGCCAGCGAACGCCATACCTGGCCGCTGCAAATGGCGCGCGCCTTGCAATGGTGTGGCACCTACAGCGATGGCCAAGCCTGGGTGCTGGCCGGGGATGCCGCGCACAGCGTGCACCCCTTGGCCGGTTTGGGACTGAACCTGGGTTTGGCCGATGCACAAGCCTTGCGCCATGTGTTGCACACCCGCCAAGGCGTGAACCATTGGCGGGGCTTGAATGACCGCCGCTTGTTGCGCCGGTACGAGCGCGAACGCAAAGCCGGCATGTGGCCAACCTGGGTGGCATGTGACGGGCTGCAACGCTTGTTCGCCCACCCCCATGCACTTGTCAAAGACCTGCGCCAATGGGGCATGAAAAACTTTGACGCCATCCCACCCCTGAAACAGTGGGTCATTCAACAGGCCATGCAATGACGCATTTGTGCGTGCCCCAGCGCATTGAGTGTCCGATCTGGCGACCACGCTTGCTTGCATTGGCTTTGCTGTTGGCCTGTGTGATGGGGACGCCAGAACTGAGCGCCCAGGAGGTGGTGATTCGAAAAGCACTCAAAGAACGCATCCCCGATTTACCCCGGATAGAGTCGATCAGCAAAACCCCCATCAACGGCTTGTACGAAGTGTTGCTCGAAGACAATGACATCTACTACACCGATGCCAGCGGCAACTACCTGCTGCAAGGCTCCATGATCGACACCCGCAGCAAGCGCAACCTGACCGAAGAGCGCAGCGACAAACTCAATGCCATTGCCTTTGGCAGCCTGCCGCTCAAGGACGCCATCACCATTGTGCGTGGCAATGGGCAGCGCAAATTGGCGGTTTTTGAAGACCCCAACTGCGGTTATTGCAAGCGCTTTGAACGCGACTTGCAAAAAGTCGACAACATCACCGTCTACTTGTTTTTGTACCCCATTTTGGGGGCTGACTCCGGCGAAAAAGCGCGCCACATCTGGTGCGCCAAAGACCCTGGCAAAGCCTGGTTGGACATGATGACGCGCGATGTGGCACCGGCCTCAGCCAGTTGTGACACCGCCGCCTTGACCCGCAACCTGGAATTTGGACGCAAACACAAAATCTCGGGCACACCGACCTTGTTGGCCCAAGACGGCAAGCGCGTGCCAGGGGCGATTCCATTGGCGCAAATCGAACAACTCATTTCGCTGCGCTGATATGCAACAACCTGCATCTGCATTGCAAAGCGAGGTGGCCCGTCTGGTCCACCGTTTGGCCTATGCCGGTCTGATCCCATTTGTGGTGTTGGCCCTATTGATGTGGTTGGTGGCGGGCGATGTGCATGCCTTTGTGGCCATGGCCTTGAGTGCCTATGCCGCCACCATCGCCGCTTTTTTGGGGGGCATCCATTGGGGCATGGGATTGCCACTCGATGCGCCCAACCGGCGCTTCCATTTGGCATGGGGTGTGGTGCCCTCCTTGGTGGCCTGGGTGGCCCTGCTGATGCCTGCCTTTGCCGGTTTGCCCCTGCTGGCCTTTTTGCTGGTGGTTTGCTACGCGGTGGACCGGTTCACCTGGGCGGCCTGGGGTTGGGCTGAGTGGTTGCCTTTGCGCTTTCGACTGACTGGCGTTGCCGTGTTGAGTTGTTTATTCGGTGCTTCAGCCACCTGACCCTCACCCATGGCCAAAACCCGATCCCCCGAGCACTGCGCACCCGTGCATTTTGAGGTGCAAGCCCACGCCTGGGCGGCCCATGTGTTTGACGTCACCTGCACCATCGCCCAGCCGCTGGCCCATCAGCGGGTGCAATTGCCGGTGTGGATTGCAGGCAGTTACCTGGTGCGAGAGTTTTCCAAGCAACTGTTTGACTTGCGCGCCACGCAAGCGGGTCGGGCATTGCCCGTGGTTCAACATGACAAGGCCAGCTGGGACATCATGCCCAAGCCTGAACGGCCTTTGGTTTTGCGCTATCGGGTACATGCCCATGACAACTCGGTGCGCACCGCGTGGCTGGATGCCGGGCGCGGATTTTTCAACGGCACCAGCTTGTTGCTGGAGGTGCAAGGCCAGCGCGATGCCATGCACAGCTTGGCCCTCAATCCCGAAGGCGTGCCACCCGGTTGGCGGGTGGCCACCGCCTTATTGCCCCAACGCATTGACCGCTTTGGCTGGGGCCTCTATCAGGCCGAGGGTTACGACGAACTGGTCGATAGCCCGGTGGAGATGGGTGACTTTTGGTCGGGTCAATTTGTCGCCTGCGCAGTGCCCCATCGATTTGTGGTCGCAGGCAGCACCCCCAGCTTTGATGGCCAGCGTTTGCTGCGTGACACGCAACGCATTTGCGAAACCCAAATTCGCTTTTGGCATGCAGCTGGAAAAACCACGCAACAGGTGGCCAAGCCGCCCCACGACCGGTATCTGTTCATGCTCAATGCGGTGGACAGCGGCCAAGGCGGCTTGGAGCACTGCCACAGCACGGCATTGATGGCCCAACGCAGCGACTTGCCCCGCAAAGGTCAAGACAAGGTCAGCGAGGGTTACCTGAACTTGCTGGGCCTGATCAGCCACGAGTACTTTCACACCTGGAACGTCAAGCGCTTGCGACCACGCGAATTTGATCGCTACCAATGGGACCGAGAAAACCACACCGAGTTGCTCTGGTTCTTTGAAGGCTTGACCAGCTACTACGACGATTTGATGCTGCGCCGCTGCGGCCTGATGGACAACACCCGCTACCTGCAAAGCCTGAACAAAACCATCAACCAAGTATTGCAAACCCCAGGCCGTCATGTGCACCCATTGGCTCAGTCCAGTTTTGAAGCCTGGACCAAGTACTACCGCGCCGACGACAACACCCCCAATATCACGGTGAGCTACTACACCAAGGGGGCCTTGGTTGGCTTGTGCCTGGACTTGCGTTTGCGCCGCACTGGGCACAACCTGGATCAGGTGATGCGCGCCTTGTGGCAGCGCTGCGCGGGTGGCCCCATGGGTGAGGACGATTTGCGCTTGGTGCTGTACCAGATGACCGGCGAAAACTGGGGAGAAACCTTGCGTGCCTGGGTGCACGGCACGGGTGAATTACCTTTGCAAGATTTGTTGACCCAAGCCGGGGTCCAGGTGCATGTCGATCCATCCGCTTGGGCACAGCGTCTGGGCCTGCGGGTCGGCGAAGACAACGGTGTGCAATTGAAATTTGTGTTCACCGACGGGGCCGCGCAACGCGCGGGCATGGCCCCTGGGGATGAATGGTTGGGGGTGGAGCTACCTGCCAGCAAGGGGCTTAAGTCGCAGGCTTGGCGATTGCAAAAACTCGACGATTTGAATTTGTATTTGGCTCAGGCCAAGCGCTGCACGGCCTTGGTAGCGCGCGATCAGCAACTGTTACGCCTGCCCTTGAGCATACCCGACGCAAACGACCCGCGGGTGGGCACTTGGCGGCTGAGTGTGGCCGATGCCGCTGCGCTGGAACGCTGGCTCGGCTGAGATTTATAACTGGCGCGTATCGACCACGCGCTTGGCCTTGCCCATGCTGCGCTCCACGCCGCCTTGGGCACGCAACTCAATATTGGCACTGGTGCCCACATAAGCTTTGATCTCATGTTGCAGTTGTTGGGCCGCGGCTTGCGCCACGCTGCCTTGCGGGTCGACATCGGCGCGGGTTTCGATCACCACCTTGAGTTCGTCAAGCGAGCCATTGCGGCTGAGCACACATTGGTAGTGGGGTGACAAAGCCGCGTGCTTGAGCAACAACTCTTCGATCTGACTGGGAAATACGTTGACCCCACGCACAATCATCATGTCGTCGCTGCGGCCAGTGATTTTCTGCAAGCGTCGCATGGTGCGCGCTGAGCCGGGCAAGAGGCGCGTGAGGTCTCGGGTGCGATAGCGGATGATGGGCAAGGCCTCTTTGGTCAGGCTGGTGAACACCAGCTCGCCGAATTCGCCATCGGCCAACGGTTGACCGGTTTGCGGATCGATCACCTCGGGGAAAAAATGGTCCTCCCAAATGGTGGGGCCGTCTTTGGTCTCCACGCATTCGCTGGCAACCCCTGGACCCATCACCTCACTGAGGCCATAAATGTCCACCGCGTCCAAGCCCATGCGCTGCTCGATGACGCGGCGCATATCGTTGGTCCAGGGTTCGGCCCCAAAAATTCCAATGCGCAATGAACTGTCAGCGGGCACCAGACCTTGTCGCTCCAACTCATCGGCAATCGCCAACATGTAGCTGGGCGTGACCATGATGATGTCGGGCTTGAAATCGGTGATCAGTTGCACCTGCCGCTCTGTTTGCCCACCACCAAAAGGCACCACCGTCAAGCCCAGTTTTTCAGCGCCATAATGCGCCCCCAATCCGCCAGTGAACAATCCATAGCCATAGCTGACATGAACCATATCGCCCGGCCGCGCACCTGCGGCGCGAATGCTGCGGGCCACCAAATGCGACCAGTTATCGATGTCGCGGTGGGTGTACCCCACCACCGTGGGTTTGCCCGTGGTACCACTTGAGGCATGGATGCGGGCGCACTGGGCACGCGGCACCGCAAACATGCCGAAGGGGTAGCTGTCACGCAAGTCGAGTTTGGTGGTGAAGGGAAATTTCGCCAAGTCGCTCAGGCTTTTGCAGTCGCTGGGGTGCACCCCAGCCGCTTCAAACTTGGCTCGGTACAGCGGCGAATGGGCATGGGCATGCTGCAAGGTCGATTGCAAGCGTTTCAGTTGCAAACTGCGCAGCTCGTCCACGCTGGCGTGTTCAATTGCTTCATGGGCAAAAGCGTGTTGGGTGCTCATGGGTTCACCACCGTTCCAGGAATTTGCGCGCTCTTGCCGCGGAACAAAGCAACCGTCTCACCGCGCTGATTGCGCACTTTGATGTCGTAAATACCATGCCGGCCTGACAGCACCTGCTCCACACCCACGGCGTCAAGCACATCACCGAGTTGGGCGGGTTTTAAAAACTCAATGCTGCATGCGGCTGCCACCGCATTGTGGTTGTGGCTGTTGCAGGCAAAAGCAAAGGTGGAGTCGGCCAAGGTAAAAATAAAACCACCATGGCAAGTTTGATGGCCATTGAGGTGTTTTTCTTGCACCACCAAGCGCATGCTGGCGCGACCTGGTTGGCAACTGATCAAGTCCATGCCCACGGTTTCACGGGTGGCCCGGTCGTTGGCGAACATGGTTTCACCCACTTGTTGGGCCAGGGCCATTTTGTCCATGGTTTCAATGACCCTTGAAATGCGCTGGTCGCTTTTGCAAAAAGGCACTCACTCCCTCGATGTAATCATGGGTTCGGCCCAATTGGGATTGGGTGTCTCGCTCGACATCCAAATGGGCGCTCAAGCTGCGCTGACTGGCATCGCGCAGCAATGCGCGGGTGGCCACCAAGGCTTGGGTGGGCATGGCCGCTAACCGCTCGGCCATCGACCCAGCGGCGGCCAGGCAATCGGCCTCGACCTGCCAGACCAAACCCCATTGCTGGGCTTGCTCGGCACTGAGTTTGTCGCCCGTCATGGCCAAGGCCATGGCGCGGGCCAGGCCCAGGCGCTCGACCAAAAACCAACTGCCCCCCGCATCCGGGATCAAGCCAATTTTGCTGAAAGCTTGGATGAAACTCGCTGTGGGGGCGGCAATGGCGATGTCACAGGTCATGGCCAGTGAAGCCCCTGCGCCCGCTGCCACCCCATTGACCGCGGCCACCACCGGCATGCGCAGTCGCTGCAAGCGGCGCACCGTAGGGTTGAAGTATTGATCGATCAAAGGACCGGGATCGGCACGTTCGATCATGTCAGGACCAGGGGTGAAATCGAATTCCGACAAGTCGGCACCGGCACAAAAACCTCGGCCTGCGCCAGTGATGATCAAGGCGCGGATTTGTGGATCGGCCTCGACTTGGTCAAGGGCTGCCCACAACTGCTGGTGCATGTCGCGGGTAAAACTGTTCAAGGCCGCAGGCCGGTTCAGGGTGATGCAAGCAACTGCCGCGCGATTCGCCAACAAGACTTGGGGTTCAGACATGGGGTTCTCCTCGAACCGCAATTTAACATTACCCGACCCATTGGTTGGTGAATGTTTTCCCTTGGGTATAGTCACACATCCCTGCCTTGATGGCGTTGTTGCCGGAGACCCCATGACCTACCAAAACATTCAAATCACCACCCATGCTGAAAAAGTTGTCGTGATAACCCTCAACCGCCCCAAACAACTCAATGCCCTCAACGGCGAGTTGATGGATGAGTTGGGCGCTGCGCTCAAAGCCAGCGATGGCGACCCCGCTATTGGCTGCATGATCATCACCGGCAGTGAAAAGGCCTTTGCCGCTGGCGCCGATATTGGTGCCATGGCCAGCTACAACTTTGCCGATGTGTACAAGCAAGATTTCATCACCCGCAACTGGGAAATCATTCGCTCGGTGCGCAAACCAGTGATTGCTGCGGTCAGCGGTTTTACCTTGGGCGGTGGATGCGAGTTGGCCATGATGTGCGACTTCATCATTGCCGCCGACAATGCCAAATTTGGTCAACCCGAAATCAAACTGGGCATCATCCCTGGAGCAGGCGGTACCCAGCGCTTGCCCCGCGCTGTGGGTAAAGCCAAAGCCATGGACCTGGCCTTGACCGGTCGCATGATGGATGCCACCGAGGCCGAGCGTGCCGGACTGGTCAGCCGCGTGGTTGCGCTGGATAAACTGATGGACGAATCATTGGCCGCAGCCTTGGTGATTTGCGAGCACTCACAACTGGCCACCATGGCCGCCAAAGAATCGGTCAACCGTGCCTTTGAAAGCGGTTTGGCCGATGGCGTGATGTTTGAGCGGCGCATGTTCCACGCCTTGTTCGCCACCCAAGATCAAAAAGAGGGCATGGCCGCTTTTGTGGCCAAGCGCAAGGCGCAATTCACCCACGAGTGATGCCCTGACCCTGCCAAGGGGTCAGGAATGCGAGATTTACTTTTTGCCCAAGCCCAAGCGAGCAGCGCCTTCGGTGTAGAGCTGGGTGCGCTCTTTCATGAAGGCATCCATTTGTTCCAAGCCCACATGGATGAGTTCAAAACCATTTTTGGCCGCCAGTTCTTTCATCTCGGGATCGTTGTTCAATGCCATCCACAAGTCTGACAAACGCTTGCGTAGTTCGGGCGGGGTGGATTTGGGTACCCCGATACCCCGATAAGCGCCATCCACCCAAGGAACACCCAGCTCTTTGAAGGTAGGCACCTCGGGGAGGAGCGGGTGGCGCTTGTCCATGGCCACGGCCAGAGGCCGCACCCGGCTTTTATTGGCCACCACAAAGGGCACATAAGTCATCGCGCCATCGACCTGACCACCCAGCACTGAAGTGGTCATGTCGCCCGTGCCTTTGAACGGCACATAAATGGTTTTGATGTTGAAAGCTGCATTGAGCCGCTCATGGGCGGCATGGTTGGCCGAATTCAGGCCCGAACCACCCAGTGACAGCCTGCCTGGGTCTTTTTTGGCCGCTTCGATGAACTCGGCAAAGTTTTTGATTGGGCTGCTGCTGGGCACCACCAAGGTGTCGGGCGTGTAATGGAACCAAAACACCGGCGTGATGTCTGCAGTTTTGTATTGCACCTGACCTTCAATGGGTTGAAACACGATATGGGGCAAATTGATGCCCACCACATGGAAGCCGTCACCGGGCAAACCGTTCATTTGTGACCACATCAAGGCCCCGCCCGCGCCCGCCTTGTATTGCACAATGGTTTCGATGGCCGGGCATTTTTTGCGCAACACCGCTTGCTGATGTCTGGCCGATAAATCAGATTCGCCACCTGGGGGGAAAGCCTGCCAATACTGCAGGTTTTTATCCAAACAAGGCTGGGCGATGGCATGAACGGCCAGCAGTGCCCCAAGGGCCATCCAGGATCGGACAAGAATGCCAAATTTCATCGGTCTCTCCTCATTGAAACGCAGCGCACACGGCGCGCGTGACTTGCTCTGTGCTGGCTTGACCACCCAAGTCTCGGGTGTGCAACGCCGGATTGGCGGTGGCTGTCTCAATGGCCGACATCAACACCTGTGCCGCCTTTTGCTCGCCCAATTGCTCCAATAGCATGACACAACTCCAAAAAGTGCCAATAGGGTTTGCCAACCCCTGACCCATGATGTCAAAGGCAGAACCGTGGATGGGCTCGAACATGCTGGGATAGCGCCGTTCGGGATCGATGTTGCCGGTGGGCGCGATTCCCAAGCTGCCCGCCAATGCCGCGGCCAAGTCACTCAAAATGTCCGCATGCAAATTGGTGGCCACCAAGGTATCCAAACTGGCCGGGCGGTTGACCATGCGGGCGGTGGCCGCATCCACCAACTCTTTGTCCCAGCGCACATCGGGAAACGCCTGGGCCACTTGAGCGGCAATTTCGTCCCACATCACCATCGCATGGCGCTGGGCGTTGGACTTGGTGACCACAGTGAGCAGTTTGCGCGGACGCGACTGGGCCAGTCCAAATGCAAATCGCATGATGCGCTCCACGCCAGCGCGGGTCATCATGGACACATCGGTGGCCACCTCTAAAGGATGGCCTTGGTGGGCGCGCCCGCCCACGCCAGCATATTCGCCCTCGGAGTTTTCACGCACGATGACCCAATCCAGGTCTTTGGGGCCACAGCGTTTGAGCGGCGCATCAATGCCCGGCAAGATGCGGGTGGGGCGCACATTGGCATATTGGTCAAAACCTTGACAGATTTTCAAACGCAAACCCCACAAGGTGATGTGATCTGGTATGTGCGGATCGCCCGCAGAACCAAACAAAATCGCATCCATGCCGCGCAAAGCGTCCAAGCCATTGGCGGGCATCATCTCGCCGTGCTCGCGGTACCAATCACCACCCCAAGCAAAATGACTGAATTCAAAAGCAAAGCCAGCGCTGGCTTTGGCCAAAGCGGTCAGCACTTCTTGCCCCGCTGGAATTACTTCCTTGCCAATGCCGTCACCGGGGATGCAAGCGATTTTGTAAATTTTCATGCTGTGCTCAAATGCGTTAAAGGTTTCGCTTTATACCTTGGAGCCAGATGATGATTTCCATCGAGGCCATTGACCACATCGGTGTGCGCATCACCGATCCCGCTCGAGCGCTGGCTTTTTATGCAGTGCTCGGCTTCGCGCCCATTGTGGAGGTGGACTTTGATGCCGTGCTGATTTTGAAAAACAATGCTGGGGTTGAGATCAATCTGGTCGTCAACGGGGTGGATCTGCATGGGGGTCAAAATATATTGATGGACATGCCCGACAAACACCCCGGCATCACCCATGTGGCATTCAAGGTGACCAATATGCAGCAAACCATCACCCAGTTGGGCGCGCACCAGATTGCGATCACCCAGGGTCCGGTCAGTTTTGGAGACGGCCATGTGTCCGTGTTTGTGCGCGACCCCGACCGCAACACCATCGAATTGCGAGCTCGCCTGACGCAAGCATCCGCCGCACAAATCGAAGGATTGACCTTTTACGACCCCAAAGGCTGAACAGGTCAGGACATTGATCCCTGACGAGCGAAGGTCATCAGTTGGCTTGAATTTTGTTGTCGATGGCCAATTGCCGCCACATGGGTATTTCGGTGGCAATGATCTTGGCAAATTCATCCGGCGTGTTACTCATGGGCGTGACCGACATGGCGCTGAGCTTCTTCTGGACATCCGGCATTTCCACCACTTTGGCCACGCCTTCTTGCAAAATTTTGATGACATCGGGTGGGGTGCCTGCGGGTGCGAGCAATCCAATCCACAGCGACACTTTGATGTCAATGCCCAACTCGGCCAATGTAGGGGTGTTGGGGTACTCTTTCATGCGCTTGGCCGAGGTCACCGCGAGTGCTTTGACGCGGCCACTTTGTAAACCCACAAAAGCAGGACCGGCATCGGCCAAGGTCATGGTCACATCGCCAGACATCACCGCCGTGACCGCATCATTGGCCCCCTTGTAAGGGATGTGAGTGTGGGTGGCCCCGGTTTTGCGCTTGAACAGTTCAGTGATCAACTGAAACGATGCGGAACTGGCGCCATAGTTGGCTTTTTCCGGGCTTTGAATCGACTGGGCCACCAACTCTTGAACGGTTTTGGCCGGGTTATTGGCATTGACCAACAACACCAATGGTGAATCGCTGACAAAAGATATGGGCGCGAGATCTTGGGGCCCATAAGGCAGTTTGCTATACACCGCATGGTTGAAGATGATGGGTCCAGGGGCGCCCATTAACAAGGTGTATCCGTCAGGTTTGGCCTTGACCACATAGGTGCTACCCACAATGGCGCCCACACTGGGTCGGTTTTCCACCACCACCGATTGACCTATCACCGCAGGCAACTTTTCAGCCAGAACACGGGCGATGGCATCAACGCCACCGCCGGCCGAATAACCCACCACGAGGGTGACTGGTTTTTGCGGATAGTCGGCGGCAAAAGCCAAACTGCCGAAACAACAAAAGACCACCGCCCCCAACCAGCACCTGAATGAATTAAACAATTTGAGATTCGACAGCATTTTCAATTCCTGGTTGAATGGTTTTGCATCCATTGTGCCGTCCATTGTTGGGACAGGGTCAATTGCTCGGGGTTGAGTTGTTTGGCCACCGCATCGCGGTTGTGGATGGCATCAGAGTTGCCTTCACGCGCCGCCAAAGCAAACCACATGTGGGCCCGTGGCAAATCGGCCTCACAACCCTTGCCCAATATGTAACACAAAGCCAGGTTGTATTGCGCGTTCCACTCGCCTTGTTGCGCCGATTTTTCATACCAATACCAGGCTTTGCGCAGGTCACATGCCTGACCACGGCCCTCTTCGAGCATGACCGCCAAGTTGAACTGGGCTTTGGCGTTGCCTTTACTGGCACCCATCAAATACCAGCGCAAGGCTTCCTTTTCGTCTACCGCAACACCATCACCTGTTTCATACAAATAGCCCAATTGGTAAGCCGCTGCGGCATCGCCTTGTGCAGCATTCATCATCAAATCACGCATGTGTATTACCGCTAAAAAGGCAGATCGTGGTTGTGAAATATGCGATGAAATATACATGACACCCTCGACGCCATCACAACGCTGGCTTGAGAGGGTTTATTTTGGCTGGGCGACTCCATCGCGGTAACGGTTTACCCCTGCTTGAATGGCTGCACGCTTGCAATTGCCCACCAGATGCGCACAATGGCCCTCAATGCCAGCAGTTCCAAGGCACCACTGAATCCATTGATCAGATTGGGGGAATTGCATGAATCATTTGCCGCACACCGTCTCCACGGTACCGCCTGGTACGCTCCAACCGGCCACAGGCTCGGGCAAACAGCGCGCAAGCCTTTCGCATCCCGTGCTGCAGTTATTGCTTCAACACCAGCGAATCAGCATTGACCAGGCCCAAGCCGTGATGCGACACACGGATCCCGTGGTGGTGGCATGCGTTCGCAGTGGGGCCATGGATGGCATGGTTTTGTCCCGGTTGCTGGCCAGCGCTTTCAAACTTCCTTGGCAAAACTTGGAAGACATCAACCCGCGAAAAGTACCTCGGCAATTGATTGAATCCCATCGCTGCCGGCAATTTTGGGCCATGCCCATCGAACGCAAAGACGCAGCGGTGGTGGTGGCCATCGCAGACCCTTCGGACCCCATGGCGCGACAGGCCATGGAACAAGCCTTGCGCACCAAAGTACATTGGGTCGTGGCCAATGTCGAGCAGTTGGAGCGCATGCTCGACTTCTACCACCCCGCAACCGCGCAAAACGAGGCAACGGCTCAGACCGAGTCCGAGGAGGATGGCAATGCCGTCGCATTTTGGCAACGCATCTTGGCGCAAGCCGTGGCGTGGCGGG
>RFNL01000349.1 GCA_009927195.1 Betaproteobacteria bacterium
CGCAGTCCGTCTCCCTCTCCCGCTGCGCGCCAGCAAGCACCCAGCCAATTGGCCAGCGCCTCAAACGCTGTTGCATCTCCCACTGCGTCGGCCCGCATCAGTGGGCGGGTGAGCCTGGCCCCAGCTTTGATGGGCCAAGCCAACCCTGCGGACACGGTGTTCATTTATGCCACGCCAGTGGGCGGGCGCATGCCTTTGGCCATCGTGCGCACCACGGTGGGTGCATTGCCGTTTGATTTTGTGCTGGATGACAGCCAGGCCATGGGCCCGCAATCCAAGTTGTCCAGCGCCAGCGAGGTGGTGCTCAAAGCGCGCATTTCCAAAACCGGACAAGCCATGGCCCAACCGGGCGAGTGGGGGATCAGCCTGGGGCCCATGCCCAACCAGGCCAGCCAACTCAGCTTGGTCATCAGCGGCCCCATGCCATGAAAAAAGGCTGCCGGGGCAGCCTTGGGACCATCCCGCCCAGCCCTGGTCAGCCCGACAGCAGGCCGTGGGTGCGGGCAAAGTGCAGGGTTTGGGTGCGGCTTTTGACCCCCAAACGGCGGAACAAGCGCCACAGGTGCACTTTGACCGTGTGCTCGCTGATGCTCAGTTCGGCGGCAATGTCGCGGTTGGACAGGCCGCGGTCGAGCATCACGATCAATTGCTTTTGGCGCTTGGACAATTTGGTGTCGGAGGGCGCCATTTCTTCGAAATTGGCATCGGCAGCCAGCAAGCCTTGGATGGCGGCCATGATGTCATTAGGGGGCGAAGACTTTTCAATGTAGAGGTCGGCACCGGCTTCGATGCAGGTCTCCTCGGCTTCTCCGGCGGGCATGGCCGACAACACCACCAAGGGAATCTCAGGGTACATGGCCTTGGTGTCATGCACAGCGCTGGTGCCCTTGACACCAGGCAACAACAAATCGAGCACAAACAATTCGGGCGCTCCATGCTTGATGATGGCCGCAGGCATCTCGCTGAACTTTTCGAGTTCCACCACCACCGAATTGGGGCGCAATCTGCGCAGCAGCATGCCAATGGCTTGGCGCACCAAGGGGTGATCGTCAATCACAAATAAGCTCATGGTTTTTCTCCAGGTCAGTAGTTCAGGCCAATGGCCTCGCGCACTTCGCGCATGGTTTGCTGTGCAGCGGTGCGGGCACGTTGGGTGCCAGCGTCAACGATGTCACGAACAAGTTGGGGGTGATCTAAATATGCCTGAGCACGCTCGCGCATGGGTTGTTGCTCGGCCAAAATGCCGTCAATGACGGGTTGCTTGCATGCCAGGCAACCGATGCCTGCAGTTGTGCAGCCTTGGGTGACCCAGGCGCGGGTGGGTTCGTCGCTGTAGACCTGGTGGAACTGCCACACGGGGCACTTCAAGGGGTCGCCCACATCGGTGCGCTTGATCCGCGCCGGGTCGGTGGGCATGCGCTTGACCTTTTGCGCCACACTGTCGGCATCTTCGCGCAGGGCAATGGCGTTGTTGTAGCTTTTGCTCATCTTGGCCCCGTCCAGGCCGGGCAAGCGGCTGGTGGGGGTGAGCAGCACCTGGGGCTCGATCAGCACCGTGCGGCCCGTCCCTTTGAAGTGGCCCGACAAGCGCTCGCGGTCATCGGGATCGAGTTCGGGCGCTTGGGCCATGTAGGCCAGGGCCCCTTCCAAAGCCTTGGCATCGCCCGTTTCTTGGTATTGTTTGCGCGACTTCTCCAACCGCTTGGCGCTGTCGCGTGGCAATTTGGCCAGGCTGGCGGCAATGCGCTGTTGGGCATCGCGCTCGCGCCCATACAGATGGTTGAAGCGGCGTGCCGCCTCTCGGGTGAGCTCCACATGGCTGGCCTGGTCTTCGCCCACAGGCACATAGTTGGCTTTGTAGATCAGAATGTCGGCCGCTTGCAGCAAGGGGTAACCCAAAAAACCATAGGTGCTCAGGTCTTTGTCGTTGAGTTTTTCTTGCTGGTCTTTGTAGGTGGGCACGCGCTCCAACCAGCCGATGGGCGTGCCCATGGCCAACAAAGTGAACAACTCGGCGTGCTCGGGCAAGCGGCTTTGCAAAAAGATGGTGCATTGCGCCGGGTCCAGGCCGGCTGCGAGCCAGTCGATCACCATTTCGTAGACATGTTGTTCGATGACACTGGCATCTTCGTAATGGGTGGTCAATGCATGCCAGTCGGCGACAAAGTAAAAACACTCCATCTCAGACTGCAGGCGCACCCAGTTTTTCAAAGCCCCGTGGTAGTGACCCAAATGCAATGCGCCTGTGGGGCGCATGCCAGACAGTACGCGTTCTTTGGACATGCTCATCCCAACAACCATTCGACAGGGGTCATCAACCAGCGCAAGGTGTCCAGGGTCAAGCGCATGAAAGGTTGCATCCATATGCCGTTGATGACACCGAACAAAACCAGGGCCATCACGATGTAGAAACCCCAAGGCTCTAAGCGCGAGAACATTTGGGCTTGCTTCATCGGCAGCAAGCCCACTGCGATGCGCCCGCCATCCAGCGGGGGCATGGGAAACAGGTTGAAGACAAACATCACCACATTGGTCAGGATGCCGGCTTTGCACACCTCCAGGAAAAATCGCTCTTGGATGCCAACAAACAGCAACAGGTAAAGCACAGTCCACCACAGCAGGGCTTGCAAAAAATTGATGCCGGGACCGGCCAGGGCCACCCAAACCATGTCGCGTTTGGGATGGCGCAATTGGCCAAAACGCACCGGCACCGGCTTGGCAAAGCCAAAAGCAATGGGCCCATGGGGGTCATGGCGGTGGACAGGTACATCAGCACGGGCAGCAAAATGGTGCCCACCGGATCGATATGAGCCATGGGGTTGAGGGTCACGCGCCCCATCAGCCATGCGGTGTCATCGCCCAGCAGGCGGGCGACATAGCCATGGGCCGCTTCATGCAAGGTGATGGCAAACAACACAGGCAGGGCGTAGATCAAAAGTGTCTGAATTGATTCGTGTAAATCCACACCGCCATTGTGCAATGAAACCAGATGTTTTAATCCGAAATGAATCAAAGATTCAACAATTTCACCTCGCCCCTACCCTTTCGCACCAATATGGGTTCGCCGCCGAGGTCCATAGGTGTCAAATCCACCACCGTGGTGGGCTCTAAACGGCAGGCACCGGCATCGAGCACGGCGCATAATACTTTTTGATACTTTTCTCGGATGTCCTCAGCGTCGTTGAGGGGCCATGCCTCGCCAGGCGGGATCAGTGTGGTGGCCAACAACGGCCGGCCATGGGCTTGCAACAAGGCTTGCAATGTGGGGTGATCGGGCACGCGCAAACCGATGGTTTTGCGCTGCGGGTGGCTGACGCGGCGCGGCACTTCTTTGGTCGCCTCCAAGATGAAGGTGAACGGGCCGGGGGTGGCCGACTTGAGCAAGCGAAATTGGCGGTTGTCTACCTTGGCATAACTCGACAGGTCCGACAGGTCGCGGCACAGCAAGGTCAGGTGATGGCGTTCATCCACACCCCGGATACGGCGCATGTTGTTGATCGCCGCCTTGTCGTCGAGATGGCAAACCAAGGCATAGCTGGAGTCGGTGGGCACGGCCATCACGCCTCCACCAGCCAGCAGTTTGACCGCGATTTGGATCAGGCGCGCTTGCGGGTTTTGGGGGTGAAATTGGAGAAACTGGGCCATGGCAAGCGCTCAAAGCGGTGACAGGCGAATCAAAGTGTTGCCAGCACGGGGGGTGATTTTTCGCGCGCATTGAGCCAACCCGCGCCAGCGCCACACACCATGATGAGCAGCATGCCCGCCAAGCCCCAACCCGCTGGCACAAAAGAAAACGCCACCCAACCGGCCAGGGTGGAGAACACGACTTGCAGGTATAAAAAAGGCGATAAGCGCACCGGTGTCACGCGTGCAAAAGCCAGGATGAACAAATAGTGCGCCAACGACCCGAGCAAACCGCACAGCACCAGCAAGGCCCAGTTGGTCGGGCTGATGTCGGTGCTCCAGTGCCAGTAAACCAGGCCAGAAACCGCAAGAGTGCCCACCCATCCGGTGTAAAAATGCATGGTCATGGGGCTTTCGGTGCGGGCCATGTGGCTGGTGAGCAATTGAAACGCGGTGTAGAACATCACCATCACCAGTGGCAACATGGCCACCGCTCCGGTCAGGTGGCCGCCGGGGCGAACAATCATCATGGCCCCTGCAAACCCGCCCAAAATGAGCACCCAGCGCAGCGCTGAAATGCGCTCTTTGTACAAAACGCGCGACAGCACCGTCAAGGCCAGAGGGGTGAGCAAGGCGATGGCGGCAAATTCGGCCAAAGGCATGTGCTGCAAGCTCAAAAAGCCCAGCACGCTGCACATCATCAACAACAGGCCGCGCAAGATTTGCAGTTTGGGCAACTCCGTGCGCAGCAAGCTGCGACCTTGGCGCGGCCACAAGGTCAAACTGGTGGAGAAGGCTTGCACCACGTAGCGAAACCACAGCACCATGATCAT
>RFNL01000236.1 GCA_009927195.1 Betaproteobacteria bacterium
GGCCTGATCTGCGCGAAGGCATTCACAGCCTATCTCTGTTCGCCTGTCAGACCTCCTGGGCCGCCCTGTCGGGCTGGCCTCGCGCGGTTATCGGTCTGACTGCAGCGGCCTCCCGCGTGCTCGGTCGGCTGCCTGCCAGAGCACTTAGGCTGGGGCCGCACGACGAAGCACATTCCACCATGGACCAGTGGTATCAGTGGAACCTGAATCGCCATTTCATTGGCCACGCTGGCACCGATTACCTGGCTGCCATGTCTACGCTTCACATGCCCGTGCTGGCCATCGCGGCGAAAGGCGATCAACGCATCGCGCCGCCCCAAGGCTGCCAGAACTACCTGACCGCCTTCGGTTCAAAGGTCAAACGCTTCGTGCTGGCCGGCCCGCATTTCGGGCATGCCAGCGTCATGCAGTCCCGGGCCGCCCGCTCGGAAATCTGGCCCATCGTTCGCGCTTGGCTCTTCGATGACGATCAAAGAAAGGGGGCCTTCCAGCCATCATGATCCACACGGGCGAGGCCGTCTCTTCAAGGAGTTTGAAATGGTCTCAACACCGCTTTCCACCGATGAAGTTCGCGCCTATATTGCCAAGAACAGAGACAGGCACCTGAGTATTAAGTTTTTCTTCGGCCTCTTTGATGGCGTTAGGTTGGCTGGACGGTGTCACTGTACGACCCCGTGCTGGGAAGAAAACTGCCGTCTTAGATGAGTGGATTATTTGCCATTGAGTTGATGCGCTGCGCGATGCAGATGGGCAATGAATTGCCTGATGGCCGGCGATACGACAGAACTGCTTCGAATCATCACACCGACTGTCAAAGGCAGACCAGGTTCTTGCAAGGGAACGCGAACAATACTTTGACCCAGCGGGTGCGAAATGATTTGCTCAGGCATCAGTCCCAACAAATCTGCAGAGCCTAATAAAGCAAGTAATGCGAGTGTTGAATTAACCACAGCGCCTGCTGGAGGCGGTGGCATGCCATGCGACTCAAACAGACGCGTTGCGTAACCTGTTTGTTGTGAATTCCCTGTGTAAATCCATGGTTCGTTCGCCAATTCATGCAGTTTTTTAGTGCGTGCATGGCGACTACCCTTCCTGGCCACCACCACCATGGTTGTGGACATTAAAGACTCAGTGATGAACTCGCCATGGGGCAGACCGTCTGGGATGCCACCCACCACCATGTCAACCTCGACTTTGCGAAGTTTCTGCATTTGTTCAACAAACATCTCCTCGCTGACGCGCAGACGAATGTCTGGAAAAGCACGACTGTAGGTGCGCAAGGTTTCTGGAATGAGCAGCATCATGGCGACTGGCACTGCCGCCACGTTTAACGCCCCTTGCATTTTTCCGTCCATCTGATGAATTAAGTCTGTGGCGGTGGTCAATTCGCCGAGAACTTTTTGAGCATGTTCAAACAAGACTTGCCCTTGCGCAGTCGCGATGACACCTTTGGAATGACGCTCTAGCAGGGGAGCCGCCAGTTCAATTTCAAGTTCGCGAACAAGCTTTGTGAGTGCGGGTTGGGAGGTCCCTATTCTGCGGGCTGCGCCGCGCAAGCTGCCTTCTTCAATCGCCGCAACCAGCGCTTTCAATGCAGATATTTTCATGGCATTAACATGTTTTTGTGATAACTAAATGATATCGCCATTTCATTTTTGTCATCTATTCAAGTTGGCATGGTCTTTTCACAATCTTTGCTTAGATCAATTCACAGGGGACACACCATGATTCGCCGCATTTTTACTGTTGTCGCTTTGGGACTGGCTTTGACAGCTCAGGCCCAAACATTTCCAACCAAGCCCGTTCGCATCATTACGCCTTTCCCAGTGGGCAGTGGTCCTGAAGGCGTAGCTCGTTTGGTTGCCGATAAGTTGTCAAAAGCTTGGGGACAGCCCGTGACTGTAGAAAACCGACCAGGCGGTAACGGATTCATTGCCATTGATGCATTCAAGCGCGGTGCCACTGATGGCACCGACTTGATCCAATTGGACAACGTGCACTTAACAGCCTATCCACACCTGTTTAAGAAGTTACCCTACGACGCAAAATCAGATTTTGATGTGCTGTTGCCATTGTTCAAAACATACTTCTTCTTCACAACAGCCACAGAAAGCAAATATAAAAACGTGGCTGACATAGTGGCCGATGCAAAAGCCAATCCTGGCAAGCTCAACTATGGTTCATGGTCTGTTGGCAATCCTGTTCACTTAGGTTCTGCATTGTTTGAAACTGTCACAGGAACAGAAATGCAACACGTGATCTACAAGGAAACAACGCAGCTTTACACCGGTGTGGCAACTGGCGAATTGGCTTTTGCAATGGGCACCAGCGCAACTGCAGGTCCTTTGTACCGCGCGGGCAAACTCAAATTTGTGGCCATTGCAGCACCTCGTCGATTGGCTGCTTACAAGGATGTACCTACTGTGGCAGAAGCGGGTGGCCCCAAAGATTTTGAAGTGAGTGGCTGGACGGCCATTGCGGCCCCAAAAGGATTGCCCAAAGTTGTTGCCGACAAAATCAACGCGGACATTGCCAAGGCATTGGCTGAGCCTGATGTGCGTGAAAAGTTTGTGTCATTCGGTTATGAGCCTTTCTCCCCTACACGTGAACAGTTTGTGCAATACATTCAAACTGAATCTGTGAAGTTGGCAGGCGTGATTCAAAAGTCTAAAGCTGCACTCGATTAATCCTAAAGACGAATCATCATGGCTCGCATAGTTGGCGGTATTGGCGCCTCGCATTCACCCACCATTGGCTTTGCCAAGGACACTGGGAAGCAAAGCGACCCTGCTTGGCAACCTATCTTTGAAGGCTTTGACGCCATTCGAAGTTGGGTGCACGAGAAAAAAGTCGAAGTGTTGTTCATGATTTACAACGATCACATCACATCGTTCTTTTTGGATCATTACTCGGCCTATGTTTTGGGCATTGATGATGTGTATTTGCCTGCCGATGAAGGGGGAGGGCCTAGGACTGTGTCGCCTGCGTCCGGTCACCTGGGCTTGTCACAACATATCGGCATGTCACTTGTCGCCGATGAGTTTGACATGTCATTTTTTCAGGGCAAGCCGGTTGACCACGGTCTTCTGTCGCCCTTGTCAATGATGAGCGATGCCAATGGTCCTTGGCCAGGGAAAGTAGTTCCTTTGCAAGTGGGTGTACTCCAATTACCGATTCCCAGCGCCAAACGCATGTGGAAGTTCGGAAAAGCACTTCGGCGTGCGATTGAAAGTTATCCTGAGAATTTGAATGTCGCCATCATGGCAACGGGAGGCCTGTCGCATCAGGTGCATGGCGAACGCGCTGGATTTCTCAATGAAGCTTGGGATGCGGAGTTTTTGGAACTTCTCGAAAAACAACCTGAGCGACTTGTCAATATGCGCATTGCGCAATACGCTGAAAAGGCTGGCATGGAGGGCTCAGAAGTCATCATGTGGCTCATCATGCGGGGCGCACTCTCGGATAAAGTCCAGTTGGTGCATAAGCAAACTTATGCACCGTCCATGACCAATATCGCTACGCTGGTTTTTGATGATCTTGGCGGTGAGCCTGATGCGGCTGCTGTCAAGGCGCACCAAGAACACATTGGTTTTGAGCTTGGGGGCGCTGCTGCATTGCAGGGCACCTATCCTTTTACCCATTCACGCAGCCACGCCAACTTACGCATCAATCGCTTTCTCCATGCACTGGTTCAGCCAGCGCACCGTGCTCGCTTTGTCAATGACTTTGAAGCGCTAGCGACTGATCACGGACTCACTGAAGAGGAAAAAGACCTGATTCGAAATCGCAAGTGGATTGAAATGATCCGACGTGGTGTGATCTTCTTTGTCTTGGAGAAGATGGCTGCGGTACTTGGGGTGTCTAACCCTGAGGTTTACGCGGCTTTCCGAGGCGAAACCATCGATCAGTTTCAAGCGACGCGCAAGGTGTCGATGAAATACTCTGTGGCTGGGGGCGAAAAGCTCAAGGAAATTGAACATCAATAAGTCACTGAGAGGGCGAAATCTCTGAAGTCAGCGCTAATAACGAAAGGTCGGCTGATACCTGCCCCAGGCAGTTGGCTACCCTAGACCAAGGCGGTAAAGGCCTTGCACTGGGGTTTGATTTCATCGGCCCCAACACCGCTGTATGTGTGGCAACAATAGAGTTTGCAATGCAATACAGCTAGATTAAAAATCTCACTGACACTGGATCAGCTTTTATCGCGGGCCCGATCAAGCGCTCTGCCAACCAAAACTAACCCACCGCCAGGGCTTAAAAATGCAGTTTGAAGCCGCTGTCTTGCACTTCGATGCTGTCGAGCCGTTTGCCGATCATGTCGGGCACATGGTAGACCGATGTGCCGTCCAGCAAGGTCAGCACGGTGGCGTTGAGTGTGCTGGCGATCGTGGCGGGCAGCTCTTTGCCGTCAGCGGTGCTGAGCTTCAATACATGGACTTTTGAAATCTCGATGTCGCCCTTGTCTTTGTTCCACACCGGTTGGGTGTTGATGCAAAAGTCGCCATTGGCTTTGGGCAGTTTGCTGGTCCAAGTACCGCACAGTTCTACTTTTTGACGCTGCTTGCTCAAGGCCAAGCTGGGATTGTCCAGGGTGATGGTGGCTTTTTCTTTGGGGAACTTTTTGGCCACAGCGATATCGATCAAGCCCTTGGGCACGCTGATCGTGATGGCATGGGCACTGCCCGTCAAAACCAGCCAAGCCAGTGAGAGGTAAATGCTTTTTTTCATGGTGTCGTGTGGTGTTGAAGGGCGGGCAAAAAGGTGTTGATGAATTGCTCGATCTCTGACCCAGCCACTGCGCCTGCCCAAAGCCCTTGGCGCCAGCGCAAAGGAATGGCGTCATAGCCCAGCCATGCGCCCATCAATGCCCCCAGCACCGCGCCCCGGTGGCAGTTATCCCCGCCCGCGTTGGTGTTGGCGATCAGCGCGGCCTCAAAGTCCTGGTGGTAGCGTGCGGCCAAATACAAAACGCAGGGGAACGAGTCTTCGATGTAACACGCTGGGCTGTAGATGCCTCCAATCACTTGGGAGACGTTCACGGTGCTCCCGGGCGCCTTGGCCAACAAGGCACTCAAGCCTTTGCCCAATGGGGATGCGTGGCTTTGCAACCAGGCGACCATGTCGGTGGGCGGCGAAAACACCAGGCCGGCCAGTATCTGGGCATAGGCCCTTGCAAACACCTCCAAGGGGTGAGACAGATGGGTCAGGCGCAATTGGGTCAAAGCTGCGGTGACGGCAGCGTCTGCGCCTTGCTGTGCAGCGGTGCCCAAGATCACGGGTGCCAAGCCCACCAAACCGCCCACCGATGCCGTGTCGTGTCCAGTCTCGCCCGCGCACTCGTGCGCGGGTACGCCACGGGCCCAATTGGCAAAAAAGTCGCGATGGTAAGACTCGGCGTAGGTGTCGTTGTGGCTGTCGGGCGTGATCATGAAGTCCACATATGCCGATAAAAAGTCGGCCGTATCATGCATTTTTTGGCGTGTCATGGACCGCAGAACCAACCGGGCACACAAGGCGTTCAAAGTGTTCTCGCCGGCCTGCATGCCCTGGTGGTAGTGGCGGTTGGGTGGTCCCCAGTGGTGTTTCTTGCCTTTGAGAATGACCTCTCCCACCACATCTCCCGACTGAGCGCCGCGGCCAGCGCGGGCTGTGCTCGACAAAGACATGATGGAGCTTGGGTGGTGCGCTTTGGGCGCTTGAAAGTCGCGCACCTCACCAAAGTCGCGCTGTAAATCAGACAAACGGTAATACCAATGCACGGGCATGGCCAGGGCGTCGCCCACCAACATGCCCCACAAGGCCCCACGAACGCGGTCAGCGGTGGTCAAAGCTTTGGGCGGTGTGAGGTTTGTCATCTTGTGTTGTTGGTCGGGTCAGCGCCAGGACACTTGAGCTTCTCTGAACGGGCAGGAGGCATCCACAATCTGGGCGCTGGTGCTTGGGGCATGAGTTCGGATCTGCGCCGAGCCACAAAAAGGCACCCAAAACCATCCTTGGATTTTTTTACCAGCTTAGGTGGATCAGTTTATTTGACGACCACATCAATCGATTTAGATAGTTGGGGGCCAAATGACTGGTGTGCCCAATTCGCAAATTGCATGGTTAACTTATATTTGCCGGGAGGAAGGCTTACTTCAGTTTCAGTCTGGCCTTTGCCGTAATGGATGTGCGTTGCATCCGCTGGAACCGTAATGCCATTTGGGATGCTCTCACCATTGATGATCAAATGATGGTGCCCCGAATTAGCGGTCATATCACCAGCAGGCTTGACGGTCATGCCTGTTACCCCAAAAACCACTTTAAATGGGCTGGTGACCGTTGCACCATTTTTGGGCTCAAGAAAATCGACTGACTGTGCAAATGCTGCATGACTGGAAAAAATTAAGAGAGCGCTTGTGAAGAATAAGGAATGAAGTTTCATGGTCTGATCCTTGAAGGTTATTGATTGAGAAAGTTACATATTACTGGTTTTGGCAAAGCATGTACGGCCCGATTCGGCGATAGGACAACGCGAGGAGCCGTATTGAAATTTGGACTTAATGCAAAGATCTAAGCCTGATGGTCAATGACCCTTTTCTTCAGGTATTCATCAATGTGGCCCACTTTGCTTGTTGCCACATTTTTGACGCTTGACAAATTTTGGAATGGAATTCGCGATGAAGAAAATTTTGATTGCAAGCATCGTGGCTCTTGGCATGACAATTTCAGCACAGGCCAAAGACATCGTAGAAACAGCAGTTGGCGCTGGTACGTTCCAGACTCTGGCAACAGCGCTAGGAGCGGCAGGTCTGGTAGACACGCTCAAAGGCAAAGGTCTTTTCACTGTTTTTGCGCCAACCGGTGTGATGGTTGATAACGCCATAGGAATCAAAACAGATTGATACCCTTTCATTTGCCATTTGTTTACGATCTTCCATATTTGCTTCCAAATCGATGTCAATTGGGTGCAAAGAGTCAAAAGACCTGCGTCTTGTTTGCCTTCGATGGCAAAGAAATATGGGCATCCCATGGATCACTGGTTCAAGCGGGTCAAAACGCAAAAAGGCCTGAAGCACATCGAACCTGTTAATTGGCTGTAAACCGAGCATGGATCGGACCATGGAAACGCCAATGCCAATTCAAATGCCAGCTTGACCTATTGCTTGACTTGGTGGCTGAGAATCTTCATAACCAATCGCGCCGCACAATGAAATTTGTCATCAAGTCGTGCTCGGGTGTGCCCGGCTGGGGCTCGTGCTGATAAGACCAGCTGACCAGCGGCGGCATGGACATCAAAATCGATTCGGTTCGCCCGCCTGACTGCAAGCCAAAGTGGGTGCCGCGGTCCCAAACCAGGTTGAATTCGACATAACGTCCACGGCGATATAGTTGGTGTGCGCGTTCCCGCTCACCATAAGCGGTATGCATGCGCTTTTTCACGATGGGCAGGTATGCCAAGGTCAGTGCATTGCCCACGCTTTGCAGCATGGCAAGATTGTGTGCGTCATCAAATTCTGCAAAATCGTCGAAAAAAATACCACCCACACCCCGCTGCTCATTGCGGTGGCGAAGGCAAAAGTAATCGTCACACCAAGTCTTGAACCTGGGGTAGAGGTGGCTGCCAAAGGGCGCCAAGGCATCCCGACAGGTTTGATGAAAGTGCACTGCATCCTCTTCAAAACCATAGTAAGGGGTCAAATCCATACCGCCGCCAAACCAAGCCACGGTTTGGCCTTGTGGGGCTTGGGCCGACAGCATGCGCACATTCATGTGAACGGTGGGCACATAAGGATTGCGCGGGTGAAAGACCAAAGACACGCCCATGGCTTCAAAGGGTGCGCCCGACAGCTCTGGCCTGGCGTGGGTGGCTGAAGGCGGCAGTTGAGGGCCACTCACATGCGAGAAGCCGCAACCTGCGCGTTCAAACACAGCACCATTTTCCAAAATTTGGGTAACGCCATGACCTTGCAGTTTTTCGCCCTGGGGTTTCTCCCAGGCATCGGACACAAAGCGGCCGCCATCTATTTGGGCGATGGCCGTGATGATTTGATTTTGCAAACCGATGAGGTAGCTCTTGACTGAACTGATCTCCATTTATCACCTGCTGATGGGGTAAGCGTTCGAATGGTTTAGATCTTGTACAAACTGCGGTGGATTTTTTGCACCATTCGCCAGCAGACAAACAACACCAATGGGGTGCTGAAACCAGCCAGAATTTCTGCTGAAATTTTCACCCCCGACGCTTCAAAAGCTTTGCCGATGTATAGCGTCAAGCTGACCACGTAGTAGGAGATGGCTGCAATCGACAATCCTTCCACGGTGGTTTGCAGCCTCAATTGGTTGGCTTGCCCTTTGGTGAGTTGCTCCAATAATCGCTGGTTGTAGGTTTCGGTGGCTATGTCTACCCGGGTGCGCAGCAAATGGCTGGCGCGGGCCACCCGCTCCGACAAGGCCGATAAACGGTCTGAGGTGGCTTTCACCGTGGCCATGGCGGGTGCCAAGCGCCGTTGCATGAATTCGCCCACGGTTTGAACCCCCGACAAGGGTTGCTCGCGCATTTCAGCAATGCGTTGCTGCACGATGGCATCGTAGGCACGTGCCGCTGAGAAGCGAAAGCTGTTCTCAGCGGTGGTGCTCTCCAACTGTGCGGCCAAGCCCGCCAAGCGGTCGAGCAGCGCTTCGTCCTTGTCTATTTTTCGCTCTATGCGGTCGTTGATGTCCACCAACTGCAATTCGTTTTCGGTCAGCTGTGCAGCCAAGCTTTTGGCCAATGGCAGGCTCAGCAAGGACATCATGCGGTAGGTTTCCAACTCAAGCAGCCGCTGTGCTATCCGGCCAGACCGGTTTTCTGAGGTATTGGGTGAGGCCAGTATCAGCATGCGCTCAAAACCGTCTTCGCCGATGCGCAGGGTGGTCATCAGGTGCGAGTGCGATTGATTCTCAGAGGTGCGACCCATTTTGGAGCCAATCACCGTGCCTTCACCCAGCCATTGACGCGCTTTGTAAAAAGCATCGGGATCATCCATGCCCTCATTGAGGATGGCCAAATGGATGGCCGTGATGGTTTGACCTGGAATATTGCGCAACCACTCAGTTCCGGTGGCGACGTATGGAGACAGTTCAGGCAATTGACTGCCCCAGCGGGCATGGTCAGGCAGGGGTTGAACAATCGTGTAACGGGTGAACTCGGTGTGTCTTTCCCAGATCACTTTGTAATCACCGCAAGGCAATTGCAGAAAGTTGCCCCTCAGCATCTCGGGTTTCAACGCCACCGACGAAGGCAGTTCTAGCAAATGGGCCCATTCAGCCGCTTGGTCCAGGCCTTGATTCAATACGGCCACATAAACAATCAGCGCAGGGAGTTTGAAAGTGGCCGATGGCCTTGTGTGAATTTCATTGTGCAAAACGACCCGTTGCGCGTCGTTGGGGGGTAAGTACCTGGTCATCGTCTGGTCCTTGCAGATTGCCGAAGAGGGACAAGTGTCTACTTAGGTTGACAATAACATACTATCCCGCTTGCTGCCCATTTGGAAGGCTGAACCTCAGTGGGTTGTTTGCAGTTACGGGGGATCCACGGGGTCCTGGCAGCCCTGCGTTTCCCGTTCCCTTTGCCGCCGGGTTTCCGCTTGTGCCTTGCGCACATCGTGCATTTGCCAAAAAGCGAATGCCAGAACGATGCCAAATAGGCCCAATTCCAACCAAATGCCCATGATTTGTCTCCTCTGGGCATCCATCGTAACGCAGGACCTGGGAGGCGGTCTGCGCTTGGAAAGCCCCTCTGCATGCTTTGTGGCGAGGGCTTTCAAGGCCGCCCTTCGTCAGTCAGACTTGACAGGTTTGAATTAGCGGTTATATTGACATTAAATTATGTCATTTTTTATTGACACTTGGTTGGGAGACCCCATGAGCCTTTTGACGCGCACCGAGCAAGCATTGATCACGTATTTCGAACAAGCTGTGGGTGTGGGTGCGCCGCCGCGCTTGGTGGCGGCCATGCGGCACGCTGTTTTTTCGGGTGGTGCCCGCATTCGCCCGCAACTGTGCATGGCAGTGGCCACTGCTTGTGGCGACGATGCGCCGGCATTGACCAACGCTGCAGCGGTTTCTCTCGAGTTGATGCATTGCGCCTCTTTGGTGCACGACGACATGCCCGCCTTTGACAATGCGGACACCCGCCGGGGCCGACCCTCGGTGCACAAAGCACATGGCGAAGCTTTGGCCTTGTTGGCCGGTGATGGTCTGATCGTCCTGGCCTACAGGGTCATGTTGCTTGCAGGTGCTCAACACAGCAACAGGCTGTGGGCGTTGATGGACAACCTGACCCAAGGGGTGGGTTTGCCCGATGGCATCGTGGCCGGTCAAGCTTGGGAATGTGAAAACAGTGCCGATCTGGGTCAGTATCAACGCGCTAAAACGGGGGCTTTGTTTGTCTCGGCCACGCGGGCAGGTGCGCTCAGTTGCGGTCAGTCTCCCGAACCCTGGGCGGGTTTGGGTGCTTATCTGGGAGAGGCCTATCAGGTGGCCGACGACATCCGCGATGTGATTGCCGACGCCGCCGTGTTGGGCAAACCGGTTGGACAAGATGCATTGCTGGCCCGACCCAGCTCTGCGCAGGCCCTGGGCCTGGAGGGGGCGATCGCGCACTTTGATCACCTGATTGACCAAGCAGCCGAATCTATTCCGGCTTGCACCAACCGTGAACTGCTGCGCCAGTTGGTGCAGCGTGAGGCGGTGCGCTTGGTGCCCAAAGACATGTGCCAAGGATACCTGCAGGCGCACGCCACTCCCCTCAGTGGCCGAGCCAATGCAGCGCACTGACACCCAAACCTATTGCAGCACAAGACGCAGCGCCACAGATGTCTCAACCCATTGATTGGGCCGCATTGGCCGCCCGCCCCACCAAGCTCAGCATCAAAGCGCTTTGGCAAGCACAGTTGGAACGCTGGTATGCCCACCCAGGTTTGTACCGTTGGTCATTGCGCAACCCTCTGACCCGCTGGTGGACCCGCAGGCGCACCCGACAGTTGTTTGATTTGATGGCCGGATTTGTGCACAGCCAGGTGCTGCTGGCATGTGTGCGGCTCGACTTGTTCCATGTCTTGCACCATGCGCCAGCCAATCTGGCTGAGCTCTCGCGCCGCACCCAACTGGCCCCTTCTGTGCTGCAGCGATTGTTGCTGTCGGCCGTGGCGCTGGGCCTGTTGGAGACGCGCGGTCAGGATCGCTATGGTTTGGGTCCCTTGGGTGTGCCATTGGCCCAGCACGAGGGTATTGCCCAAATGATCGAGCACAACCATTTGCTCTACCAAGACATGCAAGACCCGTTGCAATTTTTGGCCAATGCCTGGCACGGCGGCATGGCCCAATATTGGCCTTATGCGCACGGCAAACCAAGCGCTTCACCGCAAGCCGAAGAGTTGGACAAGTTCACCCGTTATTCGGCGTTGATGGCGGCCTCTCAGGGCTTTGTGTTGCAAGAAATTTTGTCGTCGTATTTGTTTGGCGAACACCGATGTGTGCTCGACGTGGGCGCAGGGCGGGGTCGCTTTGTCAGCGAGTTGGCCCTGCACGCACCCCACCTGCAATTCAAAATGTTTGATCTCCCGCCAGTACTGGCTTTGGCGGATGAAAACCTGCGTGCCAAAGGTTTGAGAGAGCGGGTTCAACTGCATCCGGGCAGTTTTTTGGATGACCCTTTGCCCGCTGGTGCCGACCTGATCACATTGGTGCGGGTGGCCCATGACCACCCCGATGCCGTGGTGCGCCAGCTTTTGCAAAAAGTCCATGACGCTTTGCCCCCTGGGGGCACGTTTTTGCTGGCTGAGCCCATGGCGCATGCCGATCCTGCTGAGGGCGCTGGCGATGCTTCGGCAGACGCGTACTTTCATTTTTACTTGCTGGCCATGGGCGATGGCCGCCTGCGCACCCCCCAAGAACTGATGGCCATGATGAAAGAGGCGGGTTTCATGCACGTGGAGCGGGTTCCCAATGCGATGCCCATCCATGCGCAGATCCTTTTGGGAAGAAAAAATAAGTGTTTACCCTAGTATTTATGAAATTGTGTCAGTTTTCTTTGACAGATAGACCAGTAAAGCAAAAAATACAACCATGAAATCCCATGCCGTTGTCTTCAACAGCCCCAAACAACTGAGTTTGCGGTCCTTGGATCTGCCTGACTTACAAAGCGGGCAGTTGGAGGTCGCTGTCGAGTACAGCGGCATCAGCACCGGCACCGAGCGCATGCTGTGGGACGGCAGCATGCCGCCATTTCCCGGCATGGGTTATCCGCTGGTGCCGGGTTATGAAACCGTGGGCCGGGTGGTTCGCGTCTGCAGTGACAGTGGTTGGCGCGAAGGGCAGCGTGTTTTTGTACCGGGCGCCAACTGCTTTACCGGGGTGAAAAGTTTGTTTGGCGGGGCCGCATCCCATCTGGTGGTGAATGCCCAAAAAGTGATGCCGGTCGCCGATCGCCTGGGACCACAAGCCGTGCTGCTGGCCTTGGCCGCCACGGCCTACCACGCGGTGTCTGGCGGCGGCAAGCAGGCACCATTTGCGCCGCCTGAGTTGATCATCGGCCATGGGGTCATGGGTCGATTGCTGGCCCGTTTGACGGTGGCCGCAGGATTTCCAGCCCCTGCAGTGTGGGAGACGCACGCTGCTCGCTCTTCGGGAGCCCAGGCTTATCCGGTGCTTCATCCAGACGATGACCCCCGTCGCGATTACGCCGCCATCTATGACGTGAGCGGCGACGGCAGTTTGCTCGACGGCCTGATTCAGCGCTTGAGGCCCGGGGGTGAACTGGTGTTGGCTGGCTTTTACAAGCAGGACCTGAAATTTGCATACGCCCCCGCTTTCATGCGAGAGGCACGCATCCGCATCGCAGCCGAGTGGAAGCGCCCCGATTTGCTGGCTGTCACCGAACTGGTTCACACCCGGCGTTTGTCGTTGGACGATTTGATCACCCACACCCAGCCATCGACCCAAGCTGGTTCTGCCTACGAGACCGCCTTCGGAGATGCGAGTTGTCTCAAGATGATTCTTGATTGGAGTGCCATTGCATGAACACCGCCACACAACCCATTAAATTTGTCGAGGTCCTGCGCCGCGAAGCCGACGTGGAGCCTGACGCAGTGAGCTCCAGTGAGGTGACCAAAGAGACCCAAATCATTGCCATTTACGGCAAAGGCGGCATAGGCAAAAGCTTCACCCTGGCCAACTTGTCTTACATGATGGCGCAACAAGGTAAAAAGGTATTGCTCATCGGGTGCGACCCCAAAAGCGACACCACCAGTTTGTTGTTTGGTGGCAAGGCATGTCCCACCATCATTGAAACCTCCTCGCGGCTAAAGTTGTCGGGCCAGGCGGTGAGCATTGGGGATGTCTGCTTCAAGCGCGATGGGGTGTTTGCCATGGAGTTGGGTGGGCCAGAGGTGGGCCGAGGCTGCGGCGGTCGCGGCATCATCCATGGCTTTGAAACCCTGGAAAAGCTCGGCTTTCATGACTGGGGTTTCGACTACGTCTTGCTCGATTTCTTGGGCGATGTGGTGTGCGGGGGTTTTGGCCTGCCCATTGCGCGCGACATGTGCCAAAAAGTCATTGTGGTGGCCAGCAACGACTTGCAGTCCCTCTACGTGGCCAACAACGTGTGTTCGGCGGTGGAGTACTTCCGCAAGCTCGGTGGCAATGTGGGTGTGGCCGGCATGGTCATCAACAAAGACGATGGCACAGGCGAGGCTCAAACCTTTGCCCAAAACGCTGGTATTCCGGTGTTGGCGGCCATTCCCGCCAACGAAGACATTCGCCGTAAAAGCGCCAGTTACGAAATCATTGGCCGCCCCGATGGCGAGTGGGGTCCCTTGTTTGCAGAGCTGGCCAGGAACGTGGCGCAAGCGCCGCCTCAGCGACCCAAGCCGCAAACCCAGGACCAGTTGCTCGGCTTGTTCAGTGCCGATGTGGTGGGCCGCAATGTGGTGCTTGAACCCGCCACCGTATTTGACATGGTGGGCAAGCACGAAGCCATCAAGCCGTCGCTGGAAGTCGTCTACGACGCTGCTTGAGCGTTGCACCCCAGCACCTTGCACAGGATCAGGCCATGACACGCATCATCCCCATCCATCCCAGCCCACCAGCAGTCAACCCCGAAGGGCTCAAAGGCGACGGGTTGGGCTGCCATGCTGGCACCGAAACCATGGTGGCGGCGGCCAAACAGGTCGGTAAATCGGAAGTGCTCGACCAGTATGCACGCGATTACCCGCGCCAGCCCGATGCCGGCCCGCACGATCAACCCCAAAGCATGTGCCCCGCATTCGGTTCGCTGCGGGTGGGTTTGCGCATGAAGCGCACAGCGACGATCTTGTCGGGCTCGGCGTGCTGCGTCTACGGTTTGACATTCACCTCGCATTTTTATGGTGCGCGTCGAAGCGTGGGTTATGTGCCTTTCAATTCCGAGTCGCTGGTCACGGGCAAGTTGTTTGAAGACATCCGCGAAGCGGTGCAAGCCCAGGCCGATCCGAGCAAGGTGGACACGGTGGTCATCATCAACCTGTGTGTGCCAACCGCCAGTGGTGTGCCTTTGCAATTGCTGCCCAAAGAAATCAATGGGGTGCGCATCATTGGCATCGATGTACCCGGGTTTGGTGTGCCCACCCATGCCGAAGCCAAAGATGTGCTGGCTGGTGCGATGCTGAAATACGCCCGCGAAGAAGTCATCAGCGGACCCGTCGCGGCGCCCAGGACCGGGCGGGGCGATAAACCCACCGTGGCATTGCTCGGCGAGATGTTCCCGGCCGATCCGGTCATCATTGGTCAAATGCTCGAGCCCATGGGCTTGGCCGCTGGTCCGGTGGTGCCCACCCGTGAATGGCGTGAACTGTATGCCGCACTCGACTGCACAGTGGCAGCGGCGATTCATCCTTTCTACACCGCCAGTGTGCGCGAATTTCGCAATGCGGGACGACCAGTTGTCGGTTCTGCGCCAGTGGGCTTGGAGGGCACGCAAGACTGGTTGCAACAAGTGGGTCAAGCCGCTGGCCTGGCCCAAGCGCAGATCGATGTCGCGCGCAACCAGGCTTTGAACCAAATGCGCGGCTTGCTAATGCAAAAGCCCATTTCCGGCCGCATCACCTTGAGCGGTTATGAGGGCTCGGAATTATTGGTCGGCCGATTGCTCCTGGAATGCGGTGCCGACCTGCGGTACGTGGGTTCGGCCTGTCCGGCCACTGAGTTCAATGCCCACGACATCGCATGGCTGCAGGCCAAGGGCGTGCAGGTGCAAATGCGTGCGTCGCTTGAGCAAGACCTGAATGCAATGTACATGTACCGGCCCGATCTGGCCATTGGCACCACGCCCGTGGTGCAAATCGCCAAACAAAACAGCCTGCCTTCCTTGTATTTCACCAACCTGATTTCGGCGCGACCCTTGATGGGTGTGGCGGGTGCGGGCTCTTTGGTCCAAGTGGTGCAAGCGGCCATGGGTAACCAAAGCCGCTTTGACGCGATGAAGGGCTTTTTTGGTGATGTCGGTGCAGGCCATGCCGCCGGGGTGTGGGAGTCGGTGCCCAAAGACCGGCCCGAATTCAAAGCAGAAACGCGCCGACAACTGGAAAAGTTGCTGAAAAAGCGCAAGGCCGAGGAGATGGGTCAATGAGTCAGTCCCGTTTGCCCCAATCACCCTTGATCCTGGACCACGACCGCGCTGGTGGTTACTGGGGCGCGGTGTATGTGTTTACCGCCATCAAAGGCCTGCAGGTGGTGATCGACGGTCCCGTGGGTTGCGAGAACCTGCCGGTGACCTCGGTGTTGCATTACACCGATGCACTGCCGCCCCACGAGTTGCCGATTGTGGTGACCGGTTTGGCCGAAGAGCAACTGGGCCGAGAGGGCACCGAAGGCGCCATGAAGCGCGCCCATGCCACCCTTGACCCTGAACTGCCCGCTGTGGTGGTGACCGGTTCGATTGCCGAGATGATCGGCGGTGGTGTGACCCCAGAGGGCACTAACATTTCTCGCTTTTTGCCGCGTACCATTGATGAAGACCAGTGGCAATGTGCCAACCGAGCCATGTACTGGTTGTGGAGCGAATACGGTTTGCGCAAAGTGCCTCAACGCAAACCCTTTGAAGAGCGACCCGCTGGCGAGCGGCCCAGGGTCAACATCATCGGCCCATGTTACGGCACCTTCAACAGCGCCAGCGACCTGGCCGAAATTCGCCGCTTGGTGCAGGGCATTGGTGCCGAAGTCAACATGGTGTTTCCGTTGGGAAGCCACTTGGCCGACGTGTCGCGTTTGGTCGAAGCGGATGTCAACATTTGCATGTATCGCGAGTTTGGCCGAATGCTGTGCGAAGCTTTGGAACGGCCGTATTTGCAAGCGCCCATTGGCTTGCACAGCACCACCAATTTTTTACGCAAGCTGGGCGAACTGCTTCACCTGGATCCAGAGCCCTTCATCGAGCGTGAAAAGCACACCACCTTGAAGCCCTTGTGGGACTTGTGGCGCTCGGTCACCCAAGATTTTTTTGCCACGGCCAGCTTTGCGGTGGTGGCGGGCGAGACCTATGCGCGTGGCTTGAAGCACTTTCTGGAGGATGAAATGGGATTGCCCTGCCGCTTCAGCGTATCACGCACGGCAGGTACCAAAACCGACAACGCCACGGTGCGCGAAATGGTCAAGTCCAAAACACCGCTGATCATGTTTGGCAGTTACAACGAGCGCATGTACCTCAGTGAAATCACCGGCGGCAGTCCCATGCGTGCGGCTTACATTCCGGCCTCGTTTCCAGGGGCCATCATCCGCCGCCACACCGGCACGCCTTTCATGGGTTACAGCGGTGCCACTTATGTGGTGCAAGAGGTTTGCAACGCTTTGTTTGATGCCTTGTTCCACATCTTGCCCTTGGGTACCGATATGGACAAGGCGGAGGCCACCCAAGCGCGAGGCGTGGCGCCGCCCAATGCCAGTTGGCAAGATCAGGCGCAGCAAAGTTTGCGCAATGTGGTGCAAAGCCAACCGGTGCTTGTGCAAATTTCTGCAGCCAAGCGTTTGCGTGACCACGCCGAGCAGTTGTCGCAGGACTCGGGCGACAGCGAAGTGACCCAACAACATGTGTTAGCGGCCAGCCGCGAACTCGGTTTGGGAGCGGCTGCATGAAAACACAACTGAATTGCCAAGCAGCAGCGCCTTCTGGCGTGTCACTGCACTCAAGATGTCGTGGCC
>RFNL01000123.1 GCA_009927195.1 Betaproteobacteria bacterium
TTGCTGTGCTGGCCCATGTCTTGGTCTGGGCGTGGCGTCCCTGGTTCTGATTCGGAACAGGTTTTTTTCATTCACTGATTGACGGAGTCACTGTCATGCAAAACACAACGCAACTCCATGAGACCCATTCGCGTGCGAGCGGGTCCCATGCGTATTGGACGATCTATCTCATCGGTTTCGGATGTTTATTCATTGCTGCATTACTGGCCAAACTGGTGGGCGTGCAATGGCGAGAACTCCTGCCCGGTGCCGAGGAAGCCAAGACCATGAGCCAAGGTGTCAAAGCTGCGGTGTACACCTTCATGTCCCACATCATTTAGGAGATTCATCATGTGGAGAATTTGGCGACTTTATGACCCTTTGCGCGCGATGGTGGTGCAGGGTATTTTCTTGTTTGGTCTGGCAGCGATGATTCACCTCATTTTGCTGAGCACCAACAAATTCAATTGGCTCGATGGCGCGAAAAAACCCGTTGCGGCAGCGGCGCAAAACTCGCCTCTGCCAACCGCGGTGGCTTCGCTCGCGGCGCCCAAGTCCTGATCCAGGCCTTGACATCCAGATGCTGCCTTTGATTCACTCAAAGCAGCATCTGTTTATCCACACAAGCAGGAGGACCCAACCATGGCCATGCTGAGTTTTGAGAAAAAGTACCGTGTACGCGGCGGCACCCTGTTGGGCGGCGATTTGTTCGACTTCTGGGTGGGCCCTTTTTACGTCGGTTTTTTTGGTGTCACCACCCTATTTTTTGCATTTTTGGGCACAGCCCTGATTTTGTGGGGCGCCTCACAGGGCCCGACTTGGAACCTGTGGCAAATCAGCATCGCACCGCCTGATTTGTCTTACGGTTTGCGCTTTGCGCCGTTGATGGAAGGTGGCCTGTGGCAACTCATCACCGTGTGCGCGATTGGCGCTTTTGGCTCGTGGATGATGCGCGAGGTCGAAATCTGCCGCAAACTGGGCATGGGCTTTCATGTGCCAGTGGCTTTTGGTGTGGCCATATTGGCCTACGTGACCTTGGTGGTCATTCGCCCCATCTTGATGGGCGCTTGGGGCCATGGCTTCCCTTATGGCATTTTCAGCCACTTGGATTGGGTGTCCAACGTGGGCTATCAGTACCTTCACTTTCACTATAACCCGGCCCACATGATTGCTGTGAGCTTTTTCTTTGCCAGTGTGTTTGCGCTTTCCCTGCACGGCGGCCTGATTTTGTCGTCCACCAATCCTGCTTCGGGCCATGCGGTCAAAACGCCAGAGCACGAAGACACTTTCTTTCGCGACATCATCGGCTACTCCATCGGCACCTTGGGCATCCACCGGCTCGGCTTGTTCCTGGCCCTGGCGGCCGTGCTGTTCAGCGCCTTGTGCATTGTTTTGAGTGGGCCATTTTGGAGCCGTGGCTGGCCCGAGTGGTGGAGTTGGTGGCTCAACATGCCTATCTGGTCCAAGTGGCCGGTCTGATCGGGATCGCTGAGCGCGCATCGAAATCTACGAATTGAGGAGTTCTGTCAATGGCCGAATATCAAAATCTGTTCACCACGGTGCAAGCCGTGGGACCGGTTCACCCAGGGGTGGCACTGGGGCACGGTAACAGCCCGCGAACCGGACAGCCGCTGATCAACCACTGGATTGGCAAATTGGGCAATGCCCAGCTGGGACCCATCTATTTGGGGGGCCTGGGACTGGCTTCCTTGTTTTGCGGATTGATCGCATTCACCTTGATTGGCATGAACATGCTGGCCTCGGTCAATTACGACCCGATCCAATTTGTGCGGCAGTTGTTTTGGCTCTCGCTCGAGCCGCCGCCGCCCAGTTACGGCTTGAGCATTCCGCCGCTCAATCAAGGTGGCTGGTTTCTCATTGTGGGCTTGTTCTTGACGGCTTCGGTGTTGTTGTGGTGGGCCCGTACCTATCGCCGCGCGGTTCAACTGGGCATGGGCACCCACATCGCCTGGGCCTTTGCCGCGGCCATCTGGTTGTTTTTGGTATTGGGTTTGTTCCGTCCGATTTTGATGGGCTCGTGGGGCGAGGCGGTGC
>RFNL01000281.1 GCA_009927195.1 Betaproteobacteria bacterium
GCCGTCTTGTGCCCCATCACCGGGGGCATTGGTATTTTGTTGACCGGTACGGTGGTCGACAACTGGTATTTGTGGGCCATCAAGCACGGTGTGGCACCGCCCTATCCAGAAATCTTTCCAGCGATGGTGGACCCAGCGCTGAGCAATGGAGGCAAGCCATGAGTGAGTTCAAGATAAACGCATTGAAACAAGCCGGCGCATCGCGTTGGTTGCAAAGTCTGGGACTGTTGCTGATCGGATTGTTGCTTGCAGGTTGTGAGCGGCCTATCCCTGAGACGGTGCAAACGGGCTACCGAGGCACTGGCATGGTGCAGGTCTACAACCCCCGACTGCTAGAGGCCAAAACCGAGCAGAACCAACCCCCGGTTGCGCTGCCTTCACCCGGTTCTGATGGTCCCAAGGCATCGCAGGTCTATAAAAATGTCAAGGTGCTGGGTCATTTAAGCGTGGGCGAATTCAATCGCTTGATGGTCTCCATGAGTTCTTGGATCGCTCCCCAAGAAGGTTGCGGCTATTGCCACCAGTTGCAAAACTTTGCCGACGACAGCAAATACACCAAGGTGGTGGCGCGGCGCATGGTTGAGATGACCCGACACATCAATGCCGATTGGAAACCCCATGTGGCCGAAACCGGGGTCACCTGCTACACCTGCCACCGCGGTCAACCGGTGCCCAGCGCCGTGTGGTTCAAGTCTGATCCACAGCCCTACGGTTCCAACTTCATGGGCGACAAAGCGGGCCAAAACACCCCTATGGAGGTGGTCAATTTGTCCTCTTTGCCCAACGATCCGTTCACGCCCTTCTTGTTGGGTGATCAAAAGATTCGGGTCAATGGTCCCACGGCCCTGCCCTCTGGCAACCGGCAATCGATCAAGCAAGCCGAATGGACCTACGGTTTGATGACCCATATGTCCACCGCCTTGGGCGTGAACTGTACTTATTGCCACAACACCCAGTCGTTTCAAAACTGGACCAACAGCCCGCCCCAGCGCACCAAGGCTTGGCATGGGATCCGCATGGCGCGTGACCTGAATCTGGCTTATTTGGAGCCTTTGACCGAGGTTTTTCCGGACTATCGCAAAGGTCCCACGGGCGACGCACCCAAGCTCAACTGCGCGACATGTCATCAAGGGGCTTACAAGCCGCTCAATGGCGCACAGATGGCCAAGGACTTCCCCGAATTGCAAAAGCATCCCGAAGTGTTGACCACCAAAGTGGCCGCCAAATAAGCCACCGCCCCCGCCGAACCCAGTTGCCGTCATGGAAACCGCCGCACGTCTGCACGACCCTTTGACGGGTGTGGTGGTGGTGTTGCTGGCCGATTTTTTGCGTCAGCACCAGGGCTGGGGATGGTTGCGATTGGTGGCTGGTGCCTCACCTTACAAAGACCTGCCCGGATTGACCACGGCCAAAGTGATGGGCAGCGGGCACGCTGGCGGATTTGGCTTGCGCCCCAGTGCCAGTCACCAGGGTTTGATCTGCACCTTCAGCCACTTGGACATGGCCTTGAAGTTTTTGCAAAGCCATAGCGTCCAAGCTTATCGGGAGCGAGCGCGCGAACTGTGGTGCGGTGTGCTCAGCGTGCAATCGGCCAGAGGCCTTTGGGACCGCCAAGCATGGTTACCCACTTCAGCCGAGGCAATGCAAGGGCAAAGCCACGCCCAAGGGCCGTTCGCGGTACTGACGCGGGCCAGCATAGTGCCGACCAAGGCAATGGCCTTTTGGCGTTATGCCCCGGCTGCACAAGCCAGTCTCAGCCAGTCCGACGGATGTTTGTTGGCCATGGGTTTGGGCGAGGCGCCTTTGGTGCGCCAGTGCACCTTCAGCCTGTGGCAAACACGGCCGCCATGGTGCAGTATGCCCACCAAGGGGCCCACCAGTTGGCCAGTGCGGCGGCCTATAAACACCAGTTTTTTTCGGAATCCATGTTTGTGCGCATGCAAGTGCTGCAGATGTCGGGGGTTTGGCAAGGTCGAAGCTTTGACCCGGCCAATCTGGCCCCGGGGCAACCACCATCCCGCGACATGCAACCCGAGGCGGCTTTGGACGTGCACACTTTGGAGCCCAGCCATGTCTGATCACAAAGTGGTCATCGTGGGTGCGGGCATGGCAGGTCTGAGCAGTGCCATGTTGTTGGCGCACCAGGGTTTGGATGTGACGGTGGTGGAAGCCAGTGGCACTCCGGGTGGCAAGGTCCATGCGCTGGAGGTCGACGGTGCGCTGATCGACAGCGGTCCCACGGTATTGACCATGCGTTGGGTGTTGGATGAATTGCTCGCACGGGTGGGCACCAGTGTGGAAGCCGAAATGCGACTCACTCCCTTGCAGGTGTTGGCGCGCCACTTTTGGCCCGATGGCAGTCGCTTGGATTTGTCCGCCGATGCCCAGGCCAGTGAAGCGGCGATTGCCGAATGGTCGGGCGGTGCAGAAGCGCTGCGTTTTCGAAAATTCTGCCAAACCACCCGCGCCCTGTACGACACTTTGGAGGGACCCATGATGCGCGCCCAGCGCCCTCACATGGCTGGCTTCATGTGGGACTTGGGGTGGCGTGGTTTGGGCGTATTGTCGCAATTGGGGCCCATGCGCAACCTGTGGCAGCAATTGGGCCATCAGTTCACCGACCCCCGCTTGCGTCAGTTATTTGGGCGTTATGCCACTTATTGCGGTTCATCCCCTTGGGAGGCACCTGCCACCTTGATGCTGATAGCCCAAGCAGAAATGGACGGCGTTTGGTCGGTGCAAGGCGGCATGGTGGGCATGGCCCAGGCATTGGCCCGGGTGGCCCGCCGCCATGGTGCCGTGATGCGCTATCACAGCACCTGCCAGCGCATTGAAAAGCGACACGGTCGCGCTTGTGGGGTGTGGTTGCAGTCGGGCGAGTTTTTGGCCGCTGACCGGGTGATTTTCAATGGCGACATACAGGCACTTCGTCTGGGCCTGTTGGGCGAGGATGCCCGACAAAGCTTGCCCCCCAGCCGCACACAGCCCTCTTTGTCGGCGCTGACCTGGTCGATGCGCACCCCGGTGCGTGACATCGAGCTGGATCGGCACAACGTTTTTTTTCAGGCCGACTATGCCAGCGAGTTTGAAGACATCTTTGGGCACCATCGTTTGCCCGAGCATCCCACGGTGTATGTGTGCGCACAAGACCAACCGCAGGGGGTACCCGCTGGCGAACCCCAACGCATTTTTTGTCTGGTCAATGCACCGGCAAGTGGTGAGGGTGATTCATTCACCGAGGAGGTCACAACGCAATGCCAAACACGCACCTTTCAACACCTGGCCCGTTTGGGACTGAAGCTCACACCCACGCTGAGCAACTGTCAGCGAACAACGCCGCAGGATTTCCATCGGCGCTTTCCGGCCAGCGGGGGAGCCCTCTACGGGCAGGCCACCCACGGGTGGATGAGCGTGTTTCAGCGAACTGGCTCCACCACAGCCCTGCCGGGCTTGTTTCTGGCGGGGGGCAGCGTTCACCCGGGGCCGGGCGTGCCGATGGCGGCACTTTCCGGACAAAGGGCGGCAGAGGCCGTGATGGACAGCCTTGCTTTGACCAGGATGTTTCCGATGGGGGCTACCTATGGTGGTACATCGACGCCATGAGTGACGATGGACAACACGGCATCACCTTGATCGCTTTTGTCGGCAGCGTGTTTTCGCCGTATTACGCCTGGGCCAGAAAGCGCGGTCGCCCCGACCCTGAAAACCATTGCGCTTTGAATGTGGCCATCTACAGCAAGGGTCGAGGTCGCTGGGCCATGACCGAGCGCGGTCGCCGTCATTGCCAGCGCAGTGCCCGGCATTTCACCATTGGCCCAAGCCAGTTGAATTGGGATGGCGACTGCCTGAGCATCGATATCCAAGAGGTGTGTGTGCCGTTTCCGCACCGCATCCAAGGCCGCATCAAGTTGTGGCCGCAGCAGTTGTTTCATTTTTCAACCCCATTGGATGCGGCCGGACGGCATTGCTGGGGACCCCTGGCGCCGGCTTCTCGCATCGAGGTCGAATTGAACCAACCCGATTTGAAATGGCAGGGCCATGCCTATTTGGACTCCAACGAAGGGGACGAACCGATCGACCGTGGCTTTCACACCTGGGACTGGTCGCGGGCCCGCCAGCGCGATGGCAGCACCTTGGTGTTTTATGACATTCAGACCCCCGCCTTGCCAGACCGTGTGCTGGCCTTGCGGTTCACACCCACGGGCGCGGTCGAGCCCATCGAAGCGCCGGTGGCGCAGCGTTTGCCCAAAACCGCTTGGCGATTGGACAGGCGCATGCGCAGCAACGACAAGGTGCGCATCCACGAGCAGTTGGAAGACACCCCTTTTTACCAGCGTGCCGTGCTGGATTTTCATCACGCCGGTGAGCGTTTGCTGGCCTTTCACGAAACTTTGTCGGTGCCACGCCTGGTGGCGCCGGTGGTTCAAGCCATGCTGCCTTGGCGCATGCCACGGCGGGCTTGAGATGCATTGCCTTGTACACCCCCCCACCAGCGGCGCGTGCCGCCGTGTGCCTGTGTGCAAGCCACT
>RFNL01000446.1 GCA_009927195.1 Betaproteobacteria bacterium
CCAGGGCACGCAGATATTCGGCATGATTGCCGCATTCGCCCATCTGCTGGCCTATATCTATTCACCCTGGCTCAAGTAAAGGAGATACCCCATGATCTACTCGAAAATGTGGTGCGTGGTGAAGCCTTCCGTGGGGGTGCCGGTGTTCATTGCCGCTGTGGCCATTGCGTCCTTTAGCGTGCACTTGGCACTGACCCTGAACACCACCTGGGTGAAAAACTTTTTGAACGGTGGCGCCAAAATGGTTGCAGAGGCACCTGCGGCGGACAACGCCGTCAAGAAGTAAACGGGCTGAACCCGGTGAATGGCCAAGCGCAAGTGCGCTTGGCCTTTCTGCGCATGAGCAAATCTAACTCAACTTGGTCCAAGTCGCTGAGCAATTTGGCGCCTCGATTTTTGCCTTTCTCGGATGCGGCCAGCGAAGATTTACCGCTGTCGCGCCTGTTGCGTTTATCGCTGTTTCAAATATCTGTGGGCATGGCCATGGTCATGCTGGTGGGCACCCTCAACCGGGTGATGATTGTTGAACTCAAGGTGCCCGCCTCCTTGGTCTCATTGATGGTGGCTGTGCCTTTGCTGGCAGCACCGTTTCGAACCCTGATTGGTTTCAAGTCCGACAACCACCGTTCCGAACTTGGTTGGCGTCGTGTGCCCTACATCTGGATGGGCAGTTTGCTGTTGTTTGGTGGTTTTTCCATCATGCCCTTTGCCCTGCTGGTTTTAGCGGGGGCTGGACAGTCCAGCCAGGCACCTGCTTGGGTGGGCTTGCTGGGCGCGGGGGGGGCATTTCTGTTGGTGGGTATGGGCATGCACACGGTGCAAACCGCAGGTTTGGCTTTGGCCACTGACTTGGCACCGGTTGAAAGTCAGCCCAAGGTGGTGGGCCTGATGTATTTCATGCAATTGATGGGCATGATGGGCAGCGCCTTGATGTTGGGTCATTTGTTGGAAGACTACAGCCACGGCCGGTTGATTCGCGTGGTGCAAGCGGTGGCCGTGATGACATTGGCGCTCAATGTGATGGCCTTGTGGAAACAAGAAGCCCGCAGCCGTTTGCGCAAACCCGGTACGCCGGTGGAGCAAACATTCGCCCAAGCCTGGCAAAGTTTTTGCCAAGGCCCCCACACCTTGCGTCGTTTGCTGTCGGTGGGTTTGGGCACCATGGCCTTCACCATGGAAGACGTGTTGCTCGAGCCCTACGGGGGTGAGATTTTGCATTTAAGTGTGTCCACCACCACCATGCTCACCGCCACCTTGGCGTTGGGTGGCTTGATGGGCTTTACCTGGGCGTCTCGCGTACTGTCCAAAGGCGGAGACGCATACCGCATGGCCAGTTGGGGGGCCTGGGTGGGTGTGCCTGCCTTTGTGGCCGTGATCCTGGCTCCTTTGTGGACTTCTCCCCTGTTGTTTGCAGTGGGCATTTTTGGGGTGGGTTTGGGCGGTGGTGTTTTTGCCCATGGCACTTTGACCGCCACCATGCAATTGGCACCCGTTGACCAAACCGGATTGGCCATGGGCGCTTGGGGGGCTGTGCAAGCCACCGCCGCTGGGGTGGGCATGGCCGTGGGTGGGGTCATTCGCGATGGTGTGGCCCTGGCCAGCGACTCCTTCGTGGGCTATTCATCGGTGTACGCCATTGAAATACTATTATTGGCTTTGACGCTGTGGGCCATGCAGCCCTTGATCCGCCACGCTGATCCAAGCCGCCCACTTTCAGCATAATCTCATCCTTCGCAACCCAGACCAACCCCACAAAGGAACACCATGGAAGTCAAACACATTCTCGTCCTCATTTATGCTGTTTTTTGTGTTTTCGTACTGGCCAATTGGCTGAACCGCCCTTTTAAGAAGCGCAAATAAATCATTGCGCTGGCGTCCTCAGCCCCAAGCGGGTGTCAGCGCAGAGCAACGGGTATCTGATGGGTAGATCACGACCAACGATGCCCGATGCCTTTCAAGCCGTCTGTCGCAGGGCATTGCGGTCGAGTCTTTCGGCTTCGCGGCGTTCGAACAAATCCAACATCCAGGCCACGCGTTGGGGCATGGCGCGGTTGGGAAAATAGGCTGTGTGGCCAGACTGCTGCGCCGTCGCTTGACAGCCTTTGACCAAATCCAAGATGGCCGCCAGCGGGGTTGGGCGGTGCTCGGCCACCCTGATCCAATGCACCTGGGTCCAGGCGCTGGCCAGCAGCATGAGCTTGCGGGGGGTGCTCACCACCGTTCGCTTGTTGACCGAATCCAGACCTTCGCGCCGCAATTGGTGACCGATCTCGGCATAAATCATGCTGGCCGCGCAAATGGCGGCGCGGCAATCGGGTGGCAGTTCGGCAATGCCCGAATGTGCCTGCTTGTAGAGGCGATCGGCCTCATCGAGCAAACGGTCAATGACCCCCGCTATCGCCGGTGTGAAACTCGGTTGCGCCAACCAAGCTTGGGGGTCGACACCGGCTTGTCTGAGCCACTGTCGCGGCAAATACAAGCGGCCAATGCGGGCATCGTGACCCACATCGCGTGCAATATTGGTCAGCTGCATGGCCACACCCAATTCGCAGGCGCGTGCCAAGGTGTCTGCGCTTTTCGGTCCCATGATCCAACTCATCATGGCACCCACGCAGCCCGCCACCCGTGCACCGTAGGCATGCAGGTCCTCGATGCTGTCGTAGGTGCGACCGCCTGCGTCCCAGGCAAAACCTTCGATCAAGGCGTCCAGCAAATGGCGTGGCAACTTGTACTGCTGCACCACCAGGCTCAAGGCATGGTCTTCCACATGGTCGTGGGGCGTGCCGCTGTAGATCGCATCCAACCTGATTTGCAACACATCCAAGGGCGTGTCCAGGGCTTGGGCTTCGTCCACCAAATCATCGGCCACCCGACAAAATGCGTACAGGGCAATGGCTGCGCTGCGCACGCGCGGGGGCAGCAAGCGGCTGGCTGCAAAAAAGGTTTTGGACCCCCCCTGCATCATGGACACGCAGGCTTGCAGGTCTTGCGAATCAAAGTTGAGCGCTTGGGGCCCAACGGGTGTATCGGTCACGGCGGGCTGGCCCAGGGTGTGCGCCAAGTTTTCAGACAGGGACATGGGGGACCACCGTTTCCAACGCCTTGGCCGACATGAGCACACCGGGCACACCCGCGCCGGGGTGGGTGCTGGCCCCCACCACAAACAACCCGGGCACATCTTCGCTGCGGTTGTGCGGCCTGAACCAAGCGCTTTGCAGCAGCAGGGGTTCCAGACCAAAACCCGCCCCTTTATAGGACCACAAGCGATCTTGAAAGTCCTGCGGGGTCGTCACTTTGGACGACACAATGCAGTCTTTCAAACCGGGTAACACTGTTTCGTGCAAAGCCTGGGCGATGGCGGCGCGGTAGGGCTCGGCTTGACGGACCCAGTCGGTGCCACTGTCCAGGTGGGGCACGGGGGAGAGCACATAGAAGGTGTCGCAACCTGCCGGTGCCAAAGCGGGGTCGGTGGCGGTGGGGCGGTGCAGGTACAAGCTGAAGTCTTGGGCCAAGTGGTGGCGTTTGAAGATGTCTTGCAACAGACCTTGGTAGCGCGGGCCCAACACCATCATGTGGTGGGGGACATCGTGGAATTGGCGCGATGTGCCAAAGTACCAGACAAACAAGCCCATGGAGTATTTGCCGTTATCGATTTTGCGATCGGTCCACACTTGGCGGTGCTCTGGGGCCACCAGGTGTTTGTACGTCCAGGCGGTATCGGCATTGCTGACCACGATGTCAGCGGCCAAGAACTCGCCAGAGTCCAGCATGACACCGCTGGCACGGCCGTTTTCAACGCAAATGCGTGTGACCGGAGCATTGCAGCGGATGTGCACGCC
>RFNL01000244.1 GCA_009927195.1 Betaproteobacteria bacterium
GGCCATGTCGCCCATGCCTTCAAAGCCCAAGGTTTTGCAGCGCATGTGCGCTGCGTCACCGTTGTAGTCAAACCAAGTGCCATCATGGAAACGCACCCGGTAAAAAGGGTCCATGGCCACCAGTTGCACATCATCGGAAAATTTTTTGCCGCACAGCGCCCACAACTCCTCCAATAAGAAGGGCGCAGTGATGATGGTCGGTCCCGCATCAAAGGTAAAGCCGTCTTGCCGGTGCACATAAGCCCGACCCCCAGGGGCATCGAGTTTCTCCACCACCTGGACCTGATAGCCTTTGACGCTCAAACGAATGGCCGCAGCCAAACCGCCAAAGCCGCTGCCAATGACCACGGCCACCGGTCGTTGCTGAGCTGTCCGCGCTGGAGGCTGGCTGGGCCCATGCACGGCTATGCCGTTGTCAAAACCTTCGGTGCGAAATGCGTTCATGAAGGACTTTCAAGGGGGCATGGTCAAAGCTGGTTTAGAGGGATGGCCCATGGCCCATCCCCACAGTCGTTCCATGGGCCAGGGAAAAATCATGATCAGGTGCTCCAAAATTGCCAGCCCCAGCAAAGTAGCCAACATGACCCAACCGGTGGTGATGGCCACGGCCCCTTGATGGGCCAGCCATACCAGCCAGAACCAAGTGCCCATGGCCACGCCCATGGAGAGCACAAACCACAGTGTCATGGCACGGGTGCGGAAATAGCTGGCCAGGTACATCAAATGCTTGGGCAGGTAGTGGGAGCCGTTCTGGGGCACTCCGAAAAACAAATTAAGCTTGGCCGACATACGCATGCACCACAGCAATGCAAAGGTGCAAATGGCCACATGGTTGCGCTGGTCCTGCTGCATCCACCACAGGATCGCAAAGTTGGCCAGCAAGGCCAACTCGTGAAATAAAATGACCTGCACCGATTGCACAAAGCGTTGCCAACCTTGTGCACCCGCGTCCAAGGGGGTTTTGCGCGGCCCGGTGATCCAACCGGTGAGAAAAGTCAACTCGTGCCAGCCCCACATGATGATCACACTGCCAAAAGCCAGGTAAGCGTTGAGGACGCTGACTTCGCGCATGCTGTGGGCCACGCCCCAAAAGCTCAACCCCAGCAACACACTCCACACCGCCAGGCTGAATCGAAAACTGCGCGGATTCAATCGGTCTAGCCACAAAATCACGCCTGTGCCAAGCCACCAGCACAGGGCCGTGAAAATGCAAGCCCAGACGACTTCAATCACCATGCGGGTTCCATGCGAACTTGGGGCGACAGGTCTTGTTCAATCACGGGCATGCAGTACAAGCGCGCAAAGGTCAAGAAGGCTTGGACCGCACAAACGCCTTGTTGTGCTTTGCCCATCAAGCCGCCGCGCACCTTGGCTTTTTCCATCGCTTGCGAGATGGCGAACAAGCGCTCTAAACCTCGGCGGAAGGCCGGGTGGTCGGTGTCCAGGGCCAGGGGGAATACTTGTTTGGTGATTTCAGTGGTGATGCGAAACACCTGATAGTCGTATTCGCTGGAATCCAGGCCCATGGCATCGTGCAACATGGGGCGCATGTGGTCGCGCACATACATGGTGGCATAAACCGCCAATAAGAAAAAACGGATCCACAGCTTGTTGGCCCCGCGCAGCAACTGCGGGTTGGCGCGCATGATCAGTGCAAATGACTCACCATGGCGAAACTCATCGTTGCACCACAACTCAAACCAACGAAAGATGGGGTGAAACCGTTTCTCGGGATGCTTTTCCAGTTGGCGAAAAATCGTGATGTAGCGGGCGTAGCCGATTTTTTCCGACAGGTAGGTTGCGTAATAAATGTATTTGGGTTTGAAAAACGTGTATTTCTTCGTTCGCTTCAAGTTGCCCAGGTCAATGCCCAGGTTGAAATCACGCAATGACAGATTGATAAAGCCTGCATGGCGCGATTCGTCGCGGGCCAAATAGGTCATCAGCTTTTTGATGTCGGGGTTGTTGACGTTTTTGCGAATCTCGTTGTAGAGCACACAACCAGAGAATTCAGAGGTCAGGGAGCTGACCAAAAAATCCATGAATTCTTGGCGCATCTCGGGCGATAGCGTGGCCATGCCGGTTGCGACTTCATCGGCAAAGGCCGCATCACGCTGAAAATGGTCGTGGTTGTTGTCGCCTTCGTATTCGGCCATCATCCGGTCCCACTCGGCGCGCACCGGTTCAATGTTGATGCGGTCCATTGCGGCAAAGTCGGTGGTGTAGAAGCGCGGGCTGATCATGTCGCTGTGCACGGCTTTTTGGTTAGCGTCTTCTGCGGTTTCGATGGTTTGGACAGCGCTGACATTCATGGCAGGTCTCCGTTGCGTAGTAATGGGTTGAAGCGTTCAGCGAGGGGGCTTGTCAAGCCCTGCCAGGCGCAGATCGGCAAACAAGGCGGCGTTGCTGGGGCCAAAGGACTCCAAATCAATGCGCTGTTGGGTCTTGGGATCCAACAGGGTCAGCCGTCCATCGGTGCGGCCAATCAATGAAAATGGGGCATCGGCACCGATGCGCTCACGGTGGCGTTCGCGGGCCAAGGCGCGCAAAGTGCTGCGCAAAAACCCTTGTTCACCCGAGAAGCGGGCCACCGGTGCACCGCTGTCGGCATCGAGCACGGCGATGTCGCCATTGGGCAGGTCCTTGAAGTGCAAGGCGCGCTGCCACTGAATGGGGGCATCGGGCGTTCGCGGGTCCAGGCCGGACCAACGCGCCAGGCCAACTGCCACCAAGACCGATAACAACACCACGCCTATCCAGGCCATGGGCTTGGACAGGTTGGTGTGAGCGGGTGCGGCGTTGTCCATGAAATTCATGCCATCAGGCCGCCATGGCGGCCCAACAGATCGGCAGCAGGTGAGGGTGCTTGACCCAAAATCAGGCGCTCGTCAGCGCGTTCTGCGCGCCACAATTGCAGCAACTGTTGGCCCACTTGAGCGCATTCTGGCAAGCAGCGCAGGGTGGGTTGGGGATGGCTGATGTGCCATGCCCGTTGATGCGGCCACAGGTGGGCCCAACCGATGCGGTCTTGCGGGTACAGGGCCAAGGCAATATCGCCCCTTCCCTGTCGATAAGCTTTGATCGACGCACCAGCGATGCGTTTGTAGGGCAAGTTAAATGTCAGGGTCAGCACAATGCCAATGCGCATGACCACGCGTTTATTGGTCAGGGTATAGAGCGTGGTGCTGGCCGAAAACCAAGCTGTACCCAATAGCAAGACCAAGGCGAACGCGTACAAACTGCCCGCCACCCACATGGGTTTGAAATCCGTTTCTTGCCAGGATTTCCAACCCGCGCCGCTTTCTGGCGTGGCCAGATTGATCCATTGCACCAACAACATCACACCAAAGTAAAGGGCAATTTTGGGCACATGAAAGGCATGCGCGGCCAAACTGCGCCAATCGGGTGCGCCTTGCCAGACCACATGCTCGTTGGCAGGCAAGGCGCTGGGCAAGCCGGGTGCGGCCTCCCATTCGTGCTCGTGGGTGGCTCTCATACGAGGGGTTCCTGTCGCTCAGGGGTGGCGTACAAAGTGCCGGCGCCGTAATAGGCACAGATTTTTTCTTCTTCCAGCAAGGTGATTTGTGTGGGTGATTGGGTCAGGGGTACGTTGGCAAATTGGTGGGCCAGGATGGCTTGCACATGGGTGCCGTCTTTTTTGATGCGGGCAAAGGTCATGGGCAGCAGCACCCGCTTGTCAGTACCAGAGAGTTGGATCTCAGCGTAGCGAAACAGCATTTCCATGCGGTCGACCCACAGATCGCACACCGTGCCTGCGATTTCTTTGTCGGCTCCCCAGACCGGCAGGCCACGCGGGTCGTTGTCTTGGTGGGCCACCGAATGGTCGGCGGCCACGCGCAAAGGCACGATCTTGGGCTGTCCGTGGGGGTCCTTGTCAGGGGTGTCGGCACGCATGGCCCAAGCGCCAGGGCCGACTCCGGCCAACAAGGGGTCGCCCACGGGCTCCAGTGGCGCGCCATTCCAGCCATGGGTGGGCTTTGCGCTGTACTGGCCGTCTGGGCGGGCCAGATCGGGTGACAAATAAGTGTGACCATCCTGGGTTTTGAAGGTCTTGGGCTCGGGCACGGGCGGCCAGCCTTCGATCTTGGGCCCGTTCTCGCGGCCTGAATCCAGCGGGTAGCCCTCGCGGTGGTTTTCCCGCAAGAGGTAATAAATCAATCCCGCAAAAAATGCCCAGAACATGTACAAAACGATTTGGGCCACATCGACGTACTGTGTGATTGCGCCTGTTTCCATGCCAATGCTCCTTCTAAAAAATATCGAAAATCAGCCTGGCAGTTGGGCCAGGCCAAAGGGGGTGGAAGCGGTGTTGCCAGTGGCGCTGGCGCTCAACCGGCTGTTGCGCAGCATGGGCCCCAAGGCCACCAGCACCACAAACAACAAATAAATTTCCAGGTGATAGACAAAGCTGTATGCGGTGATGGGAGAGGTCAAGGCCTCGCCCATGGCACCTGACATGGCCAAGACCGAAATGCCATCGCGCAAAGCGCCGCCCAAAGCCATGGCCGCTCCGGCACTGGTGGCTTGCACCGCGCCCCAGGTGCCCACCACCAAGCCACCGAGCCGCCCGCCGTCCATGGCATGGCCCAGCCCCATGGCCGAGACCAACATGCCCACGGAGAACAAACCACCGCTCATGCCAATCAGGAATACACCGGTGCGAAACAACCAAGCGGCTTGCAGCGGGCCCGAAAAAATCACCATCGCAAATGCCGGCAAACCCAGCAATACGCCCAAACTGGCCAACCGACAAGCATGCACCCCGGCGGCGAGGCAACGGGCCGACAACATGAAAGCCAGCAAGGCACCGCCGGCGCTCATGGCGGTCAGGGCACTGGTCATGCCCACATCGAGGTGCAAAATTTCAGCGGCATAGGGCTCCAGCACAATGTCTTGCATGTTGAAAGCAAAGGTGCCCAGGCCCAAGGTCCACAAAAAGCGCCGCATGTGTGGTTGCGTCATCAATGCCCGCCAGCTTTGCGAGAACCCACCGGCCTGTCGGCGCCCGCGTTTGGTTTGACGCGCCTCTTGTTTCCACAGCGACATCAGGTTGAGCGCCGCCACCATCACGGCACAGCCTTGCACCATTTGAATCAGTTTTTGCGCACTGAAGTTGTCAAGGAACAGGCCGAACAAAGTGCTGCTCGCCATCATGCCCACCAGCAACATGCTGTAGAGCAAAGCCACCACGCGCGGGCGTTTTTCGGGGGTGGCCAGGTCGTGGGCCAGCGCCATGCCCGCGGTTTGGGTGACTTGGATGCCCGCCCCCACCATGACAAAAGCCAAGAATGCGCCGATCTGGCCCATCCAAGCATGGGCACTTTCCGGTTCGGACAGCAGCAGCAGCGCAAACGGCATGATGGACAAACCGCCAAACAACAACAAGGTACCAGTCCACATGAATGGGATGCGGCGCAAACCCAGGGCCGAAGGATGGGTGTCGCTGCGGTAACCGATCAGGGTGCGAAGCGGTGCAAACACCATGGGAATGGCCACGGCCAAAGCCACCCACCAGGCCGATACCTGCAACTCGACAATCATCACCCGGTTGAGTGTGCCCACCAGCAAAGCCGTCACCATGCCAATCACCACCTGAAACAGCGACAAACGCAGCAGGCGCGCCATCGGCAGTTCGGGCGTGGCGGCATCGGCAAACGGCAGGAAACGCGTGCCGTAGGCGCTGAGCCAGCGTGGAATCGGGATGAGAAATTTCATTGGCGCAACCACTCCCAGGCTTGAGAGGTGTAGAAACCACTGGAGATGCGCTGCATGCGCGCACCGGACCAGTTTCGCAATGGGCTTTGGCCTTGCATGTGGCGCAGCAATTCGGCGTGGGCCACCGGGGTCAACGAAGGTGAGCGGTCGCTGCGCGGAAACCAGCGGCCTGCACTGTGCATCAAGGCCAACAGCGGCGTGCGCGGTGCGAAGGTGAAGACCATCGACTGGCGG
>RFNL01000207.1 GCA_009927195.1 Betaproteobacteria bacterium
GCCGCGATGCCTTTGGCGAGCGCAGCTACCTGTTGCAGGACGTGGAGAAGCTGCGGGTCATCAAGCGATTGCTGGACCAGGGACAGCGGCCTGGTCGCATTGTGGCCCTGCCCATCGAGGAGTTGCAGCGACTGAGCCAGGGCTTGGCCGGCGAGCGCATGCCTGGGGCGGGCGTGGCGCTGTTCGGCAGCGATGCGATTGAACTGCGCGACTATCTGCAAATGATCAAAGACCACCGCTCCGAAGACCTGCGCCGTGCGCTCGGGCAAGCGGCCATCAACCTGGGGCTGACCCGCTTTGTCACCGAGTTGGTGGCCCCGCTGAATGTGCGGGTGGGTGAAGCGTGGATGCGTGGGGAGCTCGAGGTGTTTGAGGAGCATCTCTACACCGAGTCGGTCACCGCCGTGATGCGCAACACCATCGCCAACGTGCCCGAACAAGGCGCGCACAGTTCCCCCAAGGTGCTGCTCACCACTTTTCCCCAAGAATCGCATGCCCTGGGCCTGCTGATGGCGCAAAGCCTGATGGCGGTCGAAGGTTGTCGTTGTGTGTCTTTGGGCCCCCAAACCCCGATCCGCGATATTGCCTTGGCCGCTCAGGCCCACCTGGTCGATGTGGTGGCCCTCAGCTGCAGTGTCAACATGAACCCCAACCACGTGGCCGATGGGCTGCAAGAGTTGCGCGCCATGCTGCCCGACTCGGTGCGCATCTGGGCCGGTGGCGGCTCTACCGCACTGCGCCGGCGCGAGATCCCAGGGGTTTTGGCCTTGCCCCAACTCGACGACATCGCGCCGGCGGTGCGCCAATGGCGCGCCGATCAAGCCGCGCGCTAAAGCCCGGCGCAATCCCCAAATCGCGGCCATGCAAGCCCCCGATTTTTTGGCCAAATGCGTGGCACCCGACCAGGCCGTTGCATCGGTCCAGGCCCTGCGCGCACGCGGCCCGGTTGTCTTTACCAATGGCGTGTTCGATGTGCTGCACCGTGGCCACGCCACCTACCTGGCCCAGGCCCGCAGCTTGGGGGGCAGCTTGCTCGTCGCGCTCAACAGCGATGCCTCTGCGCGCCGCTTGGGCAAGGGGCAGGACCGCCCCTTGAACCGCCTGGACGACCGCGCCGCTTTGATCGCTGCGCTGGCTTCGGTCGATCTGGTCACTTGGTTCGAGGAGGACACGCCGCTGCAACTCATTGAATCTTTGCGCCCGGACCTGTTGGTCAAGGGCGGCGACTACGACATGGCCACCTTGCCCGAGACCCACGCCATGGCCCGCTGGGGCGGCAAGGCCGTGGCGATGGCGTTTGTGTCAGGCTATTCCACCACCGCCTTGGTGCAGAAAATTCGGCAATACACCCAGTAACGGGGGGCGATGCCGGGTAACGCATTCAGGCCCCGTGTGGCGGGGTTTTGAACACGCAATCCCATACCGCTTGAATGGCCAGGCGCTCGGCGGCCACGCCTTCGGGCGCGACTTGCGTGGGCGCCTCGTCCAGCCTTGCGCGGTGCTGTAAGCGGCGCAAACTGCGGTAAGCGCGCGCCGCACTTTGGCCCATACCCAGGGGCAATAGCCCCACAGCCTCGGCATGTTGCAGCAAAGCGATATTGCCCACATTGGCGCGCAGGCCAGGGTGGGCGTGGCCGTGCCCCAGCACCAGGTATTGCACCGCAAACTCGGCATCGACCATGCCGCCCGGGCTGTGCTTGACATCGAACAAGCCATCGCGCGCGGGTCGCGCCTGGCGAAGTTTGTCGCGCATGGCCCGAATTTCTTGCGCCAGGGCCGATAGGTCGCGCGGGGCGCAAATGACTTGCTCGCGCACCGCATCAAAGCGTGATTGAAAGTCGGCTTGGCCCACACAAAAGCGCGCGCGTGTCATGGCCTGGTGCTCCCAGGTCCATGCGGTATTGCTGCCGCGTTGCGTTTGGTAGTTGGCAAACGACTCAAAGTCGCTGACCAGCAAACCCGAGTTGCCGTTGGGTCTGAGCGCGGTGTCGATTTCGTACAAATCGCCTTCGGCGGTTTTCACCGTCAACCAATGGATGATTTTGCGCACGTATTGCGCATACACCTCGCCCGCTTGCTCGTGCGGATCGTCGTACACAAACACAATGTCCAGGTCGCTGCCGTAGCCCAGCTCCTTGCCACCCAGTTTGCCGTAGGCCAAGATGGCAAATGCAGGGGCTTCGCGATGGCGATTTTTCAGGCGCTGCCACACCCAGTGCGCGGTCACCCGCAGCATCACATCGGCCAGGGCACTCAAGTCGTCGGCCACTTGCTCTACGCTCAATCGGCCTTCGACATCGCGGGCCAAGGTGCGAAAGGTCTCTGCATGGTGGGCGCGACGCAACAGGTTGAGCAAGTTTTCTTCATCGTCTTGGCCCACACTGACCAAGGCTTGCAACCGCTCTTGCAAATTGCGCTGCATCTCTTCGGGGTCAAAGCGCTCGAGCAGCAAAGCTGGGCCGGCCAATTCGTCAATCACGCCGGGGTGCAGCAACAAATAGCGGGCGGGCCAGCGGGCCGCACCAAGCAGCCGAAGCAGTTGCTGTTGCACATGGGGGCGCTCGATCAACAAGGCCAAGTAGCTTTCACGGCGCAGCAGCGGCTCGATCCAGTCGCACCAGCGCAGCGCCGCGTCGGGGGTGATGCTGCCCTCATTCAGCCATTGTTGGGTGCGCTTGATCAGCTTGACCAGGCGATGACGGCCGTCTTCGCGCAAGGCGCGCACCCGGGGGTGATCGGGCCACTCGCGCACCCGCTGGGCCAGGGGCGCGGGCAAACATTCGGCCAGCGCCTCCAGGTCGACGGCTTGATCGATGTCGCTGGGCCGGGGCAGCGCGGGTTCGCTGGGGGCGGCTTTGTCAGGCGCGCCGTCTTGCCCCAGCAAGCGTTCAAACTCGCCCGCCACCACTGCACGGTGCTGGGCCAATTCAGCCAGTAGCGCATCGGTGCTGGCCAAGCCCATCGCCAGGGCCAGCCAGTGCAAGTCGGCCGCGTCGGTGGGCATCACATGGGTTTGCTGGTCGTCCAGGTATTGAATGCGGTGTTCCACCCGGCGCAAAAACACATAAGCCTGGGCCAAGGCCTGCGCGGTGGTTTCAGGCATGAGTTTGGCGCGCACCAATCGCTGCAGGGCTTGCAGTGTGGGCCGGGTGCGCAGCTCCGGAAAATGCCCACCGCGCACCACTTGCAGCAGCTGCACGGTGAACTCGATCTCACGGATGCCGCCGCGCCCCAGTTTGACATCATTGGCCCGCTCGGGCCGGCCCGTGCTGTGGCGCAGCGACTGGTCGCGGATTTGCTGGTGCAGGCCGCGCAAAGCTTCAAACACGCTGTAGTCGAGGTAGCGACGGTATACAAAGGGCTGCACGATGTCGCGCAAGGCAACCGCTTGGGCCAAATGGCTGCGCGGTGCCACCACCCGGCTTTTGAGCCAAGCAAAGCGCTCCCACTCACGCCCTTGAATCAAAAAATATTCCTCCAACGCGGCCAGCGAAATCGCACTGGGGCCCGACAGGCCGTTGGGCCGCAGCGCCAAATCCATGCGAAACACAAAGCCATGCGCTTGCGTCTCGCCAATCAACGCATAGATGAGTTTGACCGCCTTGGCGAAGTAGGTCTGGCAATCAACTCGCCCTCGCCCATCGCTTCGGCCACGGGTTTCGCCGTCCTCTTCATACACATAAATCACATCGATGTCGCTCGACACATTGAGTTCGCGCGCACCCAACTTGCCCATGCCCACCACCCAAAACGGGCAGCGCGCGCCATCGGCCTTCAGGGGTGCCCCATGCAGGTCATCGAGTTGTGCAAATGCCAAGGCGCAGGCTTGCTCCAAGCTGAATTCGGCCAATTCGGTCATGGCCCGGGTGACCACCGACAAATCGGCCCCTTGCTCGGTGTCAAGCACCACCAAGCGTTCGATCACGCACTGGCGCAAGCAGCGCAATGCGTCGGACGCATCCAGCCCCGCCGTCTGGCGCAACCACTGGTAATAGCCTTGCATGGTGGCGGCCACAGGTGCGCCCGGGCCCAGTTGGGCCAGCCAGTCGCCATAGCGGCGGCGCAAGCGCTGCACCACGCGGCTGTGATCGGCCCGGGCTGTGGCCGCAGGGGATAATTCATTGTCCACCATCGAGCCCATGACCGACTCTTTGCCCACCCAGCCCCGCAAGCCCCAGCCATTGCCAGTGATGACGCGCTGGGCCCATGGCTTGGCTTGGGCGCTGGTCTGTGCGGGTGTGGCCTTGCTGATGGTGTGGGGCTGCATCCATGGCCTGATTGTGCCGCGCATCGGCGAGTTGCGTCCTTGGATCGAGCGCCAAGCGACCCAAAAAATGGGGGTTAATCTGCGCATGGGGGCCTTGAGCGCTTATTCGCAGGGTTGGATACCGACCTTTGAAATCCAGGACCTGCAAGTGCAAGACGCGCAAGACGCGCCAGCGCAACCGAGCTTGCGGGTGGCGCGAGTGGTCATGCAACTGTCACTGCGCTCGCTCACCAGCCTGTCGTTTGAGCAAGTCCACTTGGAGGGCCTGGCGCTTGAAGTGGCCCGCGATGCCCAAGGCCAGTGGCGCGTGGCCGGGCAAAGCCTGACCGCGTCAGGGCCCAGCGAGGCCTTGGACTGGTTTTTCTCGCAAGCCGAATTTCAGGTCAGCCAAGGGCGGGTGCGCTGGCGCGATGACGCCCGTCCCGGGCTTGAACCCGTGTGGCTGGAAAACGTCACCGCAGTGCTGCGCAACCACCTCAACCACCACGACCTGCGCATCGATGCCACACCACCACTGGTTGGGGCGATCGCCTGAGCTTGCGGGCACAGTTTCGCCAACCTTTGCTGAGCCTGCACAACGGCCGTTGGCAGGAGTGGTCGGGTCAAGCCTATGTGAGCGCGCCACGCTTGGATGCGTCATGGCTGAGAAACCCCGCTCAATTGGGCGGCGATGCCGACCCCTTGGTCGCTGGCGTGGGCGCGGTTGAGGCCTGGGTGGACATTGCGCCGATGCAAATCACGGCCATCACCGCTGACCTGGATTTTGCCAGCGTCGAGTTGCAAATGGGTGGCGGCCTCTCGCCTTTGGGCCTGCGCGATCTGCGCGGTCGCGTGGGTTACGAGCGCAGCGCCAAAGGCCAAGCACTTTTCAGCGACGACTTGCAATTTGTCACGGCCGAGGGCGAGCACTGGCCGGGTGGCGCGGTGCGCTTGGATTGGCAAGGCGAGACCCCCGGTCAAGGCGCGTTGGAGGTGAGCGCCGAGCGCTTGGACCTCAGCGCCCTGACCCGCATCGGCCAGCGTTTGCCGCTGCCACAGGCCTTGCGCGAGGCCTTGAGCGCCCACCAACCGCAGGGCCAACTCGAGCGGCTCAAGGCCCAATGGCAAGACTCGACCCGTGGCGCGCTCTACAGCGCCAAAGGGCATTGGAAACAAGCCCAACTCAAGCCCGCCTTGGTGGCCAACCGCTGGCCCGTGCCAGGCTGGCAAGGGGCAGACATTGACTTCGACTTTGACCAGGCCAAAGGCCGCGCCCAGTTGCGCATGGCTGCGGGCTGGATCGAGGGCGCGCTGGGTCTGAGCGAACCACGCTTGGTCATCGACAAGGGTCAGGCCGATGTGGAGTGGCAACGCAATGCGACGGGGTTTGACCTCAAGTTCAAAGACGTGCAACTGCGCAATGCCGATGGCGCGGCCGAGGCCAGCGGCAGTTGGAGCGCGGCCAAAGGCGACCAGCCTTGGCCGGGCGTGCTCGACCTCAAGGCCAAGATTTTGCGCATCGAAGCCCGCCAACTGCACCGCTACCTGCCCGTCGCCATTGATGCGGGTGTGCGCGACTACCTGCGCTTGGCCTTGCTGCGTGGCCAAGGCTTGCAAGCGGATGTGCGCATCAAGGGCGACTTGAATCACTTTCCCTTCCGCCAAAAAGAGCAGGGTGAGTTTCACATGCGTGGCCAAATCAAAGACCTGGGCTACGCCTATGTGCCCCCGAGCGCCACCGCAGCCGCGGCCACGCGCGTTGCAGCGCTGGCCAACGAATGGCCGGCGCTCAATTCGGTGAACGGTGAAATCATCATTGAGCGGGCTGGCTTGCTGATCAAAAACGCCAAAGCGCGCATGGCCTTGGCGCCCAATTTGGGGTGGCAAAACGTGCAGGTCCAAATTGCCGACATGGGCTTTGCGCCCCAGGTCGAGCTCAGTGCCGACGGCCGCGCCCCCCTGGGCGAATGGTTGGGCCTGCTCACCCGCAGCCCGCTGAACGCGCTGACCGGCCAATTGTTGGAGCAGGCCCAAGGCAGTGGCTTGGCCGATTTGCGCATGTCGTTGGTGCTGCCCTTGGCCGCACTCGACAAGGTGCGCTTGCAAGGGCGCTTGAGCCTGCCAGGCAACGAGCTCCAATGGTCACCCATCACACCGGCTTTGTCTCGCTTGCGCGCGCAGGTGCAGTTCACCGAAAGCACCCTCAACGTGGCCGATGCACAGGCGCGCTTGTGGGGGGGCGACACCCGCTTGGACCTGCGCTACAACGCACGCGCCGCGGACAACGAGTCACCCTTGGGCTTGCAGTTGCAAGGCGCCATCACCGCCGAGGGCTTGCGCGCCGCGCGCGACCTGCCAGGGCTGGCACGGCTGGCGCCTTTTTTGCGCGGGCGCAGCAACTACAGTTTCAACCTGGGTTGGCGCCAAGGCCAGCCCGAGTGGGTGCTGAGCAGCAATTTGCAAGGGCTGGAGATCGCCTTGCCCGCGCCCTTGGGCAAAACCGCCGAAGCCCTCTCACCCCTGCGGGTGGAGCAGCGCATGGGTCGTGATGCGCGCCGCGACAGCTTGCTCGCCAGCTTGGGGCAGGCGATCAACCTGCGTTATGAGCGCGACACCAGCGGCCCCAACCCGCGGGTGTTGCGCGGGGCCATCGCACTTGGCCAGGCCGCCAGCGAGCCCTTGCCGTGGCCCGACCAAGGTGTGTTGCTCAAACTGACTTGGCCGCAAATCGACCTCGATCGCTGGCAGTCGGTGTTGGACAACGAGGCCTTGGCCGGTTTGGGTGGGCTGTCCTCCACCGCCCCGAGGACCGATGGATGGGATGCCTACTGGCCCAATGCCGCGGTGGTGCAGTCTGAAAAAATTACCCTGGATCGGCGTGAAATACACCAGTTGCACCTCGGCGGCACGCGCCAAGGGGGTTTGTGGCGGGTCAATTTGCATGCCGAAGAACTCGAGGGCTATCTCGAGTACCGCCCTGTTGTGGCCAATGCGCCGGCACGCTTGTACCTGCGTTTGTCGCGCATGGACGTGCCACCCAGCGCGGTGAGCGACATTGAAAACCTGATGTTCGAGCAACCCAAAAGCCTGCCCGCGCTGGACATCGTGGTCAACGAGTTGCAACTGCGCGGCAAGAAACTGGGCCGTGCTGAAGTGGAAGCGATCAACTTGCCCGCTGGCCCACGCGCGATTGGCGAGTGGCGGCTCAACCGGCTCAACCTGAGTGTGCCTGAGGCCCAGCTCAACGCCAGCGGCAATTGGCTGGCCGTGCCCGGACAAACCCGCCGGCGCACCCAGCTCAAGTTCAGTTTGGAGGTGGCCGATGCGGGCGAATTTTTGGCCCGCATGGGCACCCCCGGCGCGGTGCGCGGTGGCAAGGGTCGCCTGGAGGGCCAGGTGGGTTGGCAGGGTTCGCCCATGACCATTGACTACCCCAGCATGGGCGGGCAATTCAGCGTCAACATTGAGCGCGGTCAGTTTCTCAAATCCGACCCGGGCGCGGCCCGTTTGCTCGGTGTGCTCAGCTTGCAATCGCTGCCACGGCGCTTGACGCTGGACTTTCGCGATGTGTTCAGCGAAGGCTTTGCGTTTGACTTTTTCCGCGGCGATGTGCAAATCGATCAAGGCGTGGCTTTCACCAACAACTTGCAAATGAAAGGGGTGGCCGCTGCGGTGTTGATGGAGGGGCGCGCAGACATCCAGCACGAGACCCAAGACATCAAGGTGGTGGTGGTGCCCGAGATCAATGCCGGCACCGCATCTTTGGTCTATGGGGTCATCAACCCCTTGGCGGGTTTGACCAGTTTTCTGGCCCAGCTGGTTTTGCGTCAACCGCTGATCGATGTCAATACCCGCACCTTCCGGGTGGACGGCAGCTGGGCCGATCCCAAGGTCAGCCCCATGAGCGCCAGCGAGGGTGAGCCCAGGAAAGGCGGCAAGCCGTGAAAGTGGCCGCCATCCAAATGGTCTCAGGCACCGAGCGTGATGCCAATCTGGCGCAGGCCCGCCAAGCCCTGGCACAGGCCGCCGCGCAAGGGGCAGAGTTGGCCGTTTTGCCCGAGTATTTCTGCCTGCTGGGTCAACGCGACACCGACAAGCTGGCCATCCAGGAGGTGTTTGGCCAGGGACCCATCCAAACCATGCTGGCCCAAAGCGCGCGCGAGTTGGGCCTTTGGGTGGTGGGCGGCACCCTGCCGCTGACGGCGCCTGGGCAAACCCAGCGGGTGCGCAACAGTTGCTTGGTGTTCAACCCCGATGGCGCGTGCGTGGCCCGCTACGACAAGATCCATTTGTTTGGCTTTGACAACGGCCATGAGCGCTACGACGAGTCGCGCGTGCTGCAAGCCGGTGACACCCCCGCCTGGTTTGACCTGAGCGCGCGCGACGGCCAGACCTGGCGGGTGGGCTTGAGCATTTGCTATGACCTGCGTTTTCCCGAGTTGTACCGCCAACTCAGCCAGGCCGGCGCGCAACTGTTGCTGGTGCCCAGCGCCTTCACCCACACCACGGGCCAAGCCCATTGGGAGGTGTTGTTGCGCGCGCGCGCGATTGAAAACCTGTGTTGGGTTTTGGCCAGCGCCCAGGGCGGCACGCATGCCAACGGCCGACGCACCTGGGGCCACAGCCAGTGCATCAACCCCTGGGGTGAAGTGGTGGCCCAACAGGCCACGGGCGAAGGCTTGGTGCTGGCCGAACTGGACATGGCCGCTTTGCTGCGCTGGCGCAGCCAATTGCCCGCCCTGGGCCAGCGGAGCCTGTGATGCGCTGGCGCCGGGCCTGGGCGGTGGATGCCCGCCGCTGGCTGCTGTGGGGACTGTTGCTGCTGCTGGTGGCGATGCTGTTGGTGGCCTTGGCTTGGTTGGCGCTGCGCTTGAAAAAGCCCAGATGCAAGACCTGCTCGAGCGAGACACCATTGACGCGGTGGGCGATGTGCGCGCCGCCATGCAGCGCAATGTGCAAACCTTGCAGTCGCTGCAACCCGAGGACCAAAGCCCCGCGTCTTGGATGGCGCCGGCCGAAGAGGTGATGCGCAATCATCGGGAATGGGTGCGGCTGGAGTGGCGTGATCCGGGCTTGCAGTTGCAGGTGGGTGTGGACAGCCCTTATCGCACACCGGTATTTGCCCGCTTGGGGCGCGACAACGCGCAAGTGGAGGTGGCCCAAGCGTGCGCCCTGGCCCAGCGCAACAGTGCTGCCGCCTATGCGCCCAGCACCTATGTGCCGCTGCCCGATGGTCTGGGCCTGGAGGTGATGGAGCTGTGCCTGCCCTGGTACCAGGGCGGACGGGTGCGTGGGTTTTTGGTCGCCAGTTATGCCCTGTCAGAAATGCTCGAGGCCATGGTGCGGCGCGAACACACCCGTGCCCAGGAGGTCTCCTTCATCGAGCCCGATGGCACGCGTTTGGCCGTGCGCGGTGGTATCCACCGAGGCCAGCGCCTGTTCAGCGCCCAACAACTGTTGGCCCTGCCGGGCTACACCCTGGTGCTGCGCTTGGACAGTTGGCGCGCCGAGCCCAATTGGTGGCCCCACTTGCTCACTGCCTTGGTGATGGGTTTGTCGCTGGCCTTGGTCACTGTGCTGGCTTTTCTAGCGCGCGACATGCGCCGGCGCCAACGTGCCGAGCGCGACCTGGCCGATGCCTTGGCCTTTCGCAAAGCCATGGAGGACTCGCTGGTCACGGGCTTGCGTGCGCGCGACCTGCAAGGCCGCATCACCTACGTCAACCCGGCGTTTTGCGAGATGGTGGGTTTCCGCGCCGACGAATTGCTCGGACAGGGCATTCCGGCCCCATATTGGCCGCCCGAGAAGGTGGACGAATACGGCAAACGCCAAGCCTGGCGCTTGGCAGGCAACACGCCGCCGCGCGAGGGCACCGAATCGGAATTTCAGCGCAAGAACGGGGAGCGTTTTCCAGTGCTGATTTTTGAAGCACCGCTGATCAATGCCAAAGGCTTGCAAACCGGTTGGATGAGTGCGGTGCTCAATATCAGCAGCCAGCGCGCCAGTGAAGAATTGAGCCGCGCCACCCTCGACCGATTGCAAGCCACCGCCCGCTTGGCCACGGTGGGCGAGATGGCCTCCTTGCTCAGCCACGAGCTCAACCAACCCCTGGCCGCGATTGCCAGCTACGCCAGCGGCAGCCAAAATCTGTTGCAAACCCAAGCCCATGCAGCGGATGCGGTAGGGGCGCAGATCGGACAGGCCTTGGACCACATTGCCGAGCAAGCGCGCCGCGCAGGCTTGGTCATCAAAAGTGTGCACAACTTTGTGCGCCGACGCGATCAGTCGCGCCAGGCCGTGGCCGTGCAAACCCTGATCGACAGCATCTGGCCCTTGGTGACCTTGCAAGCGCGCAAAACCGGCGTGCAGTTGCTCATCGACTGCCCCACCGACTTGCCCAGTGTCTGGTGCGACCGCACCATGGTCGAGCAGGTGCTGATCAATTTGGCGCGCAACGGCATACAGGCCATGCAATCTTTGCCCGCAGGCCAGGCGCGCGAACTGCGCTTATCGGTGCGCCCAGCCGTCAGCGCCGAGTTGGGCCAGTGTCTGGAGTTTGCCATGGCCGACAGGGGGGAGGGCATCAGCCCAGCGGTATCGGCCCAGTTGTACACCCCGTTTTTCACCACCAAGTCCGAGGGCATGGGCTTGGGCCTGAGCCTGTGCCGCACCGTCATCGAGCAGCACGGCGGGCGTTTGCAGCACCGCGCTGTGTGGCCATCGGGCACGGAATTCTTTTTCGCGCTGGCACTGGCCCCAACCGATGACAACACTTCGCCCCAGCGCCAGGCCCTGCCACAATCTTGACATGCAACCGGTTCAAGACGCTTGGGTGTTTGTGGTCGACGACGATGAAAGCGTGCGCCAGGCCTTGGCCTGGCTGCTGCGCTCGCGCGGTTTGCAAACCCTGGTCTTTGACAGCGCCGAGGGTTTGATCGATCACCTGGGCCTGAGCGCCACCCCCAAGGCCTTGGACCATGCCGCCTGTTTGTTGCTGGACGTGCGCATGCCCGGCATCAGTGGCCTGGCCTTGTTTGAGCGCTTGATCGACCACGGCTGGCTGTCCCAGTTGCCGGTGATTTTCTTGACCGGACACGCCGATGTGCCAACCGCCGTCGACGCGGTCAAACGCGGCGCATTTGATTTTTGCGAAAAGCCGTTTTCAGACAACTCCCTGGTTGACCGGGTCGAGCAAGCGCTGCACCTTGCGGCCCAGCAACTCAAAGCGCGCCAGCGGCAACGCAGCCTGAGCGAATTGATTGCGGGCCTGACCGAGCGCGAGCGCGAGGTCATGCATTGGGTGCTCGAGGGCTTGCCCAATAAATTGATCGCCGATCAATTGAACATCAGTGTGCGCACGGTCGAGGTGCACCGCGCCCGGGTGTTTGAAAAAATGGCGGTGCGCTCTGCCGTCGAATTGGCCAACCGCTTGCGGGCCAAAGCCTGATGCGGATTCAATCAGGCGGCTTGGCACCTGACGGGGTATCGGTCTTGGGCGGATCGGGCTCGGCCGGTGGCTGGGGTGGCCGGCCCGAAAACATGGTCCACCACACGATGAACACCAGCAGCAAACCCGCGCCCAAAGCCTCTAGCAAAATCAGCAACATTCAACGCGCAGGTGCAGTGTGGTTCATGGCGGCGATTGTAGGCAGCCTGCTCTCTTGCAGCTCACCGCCGCGCCAAATGGCCCCGCTGCCCGAGCGCCCCAATGCCATGGACAGCGGGTCTGCCCCCGCAGCAGCAACCGCCGCCCCGGCCGCACCAGCGGCCACCCAGGGCGTGCCGCGCGCGGGCTTGGCCGGTTTGCCCGGCACACCTGCGCCGGATCGGTCCATCAAGAGCCGCTGGACAGCGGTGCCTTGGGACGCCTTGCCCGGCTGGGGCGAGGACAGCATGCACGAGGCTTGGAACGCGTGGCTGAAAAACTGCGAACGCCCCGGCCCCTTGTTTGGCCCCTTGTGCGCCGATGTGCGCCGCCTGAGCATTGCCGATGCCGAGGAACAGCGCCTGTGGATGATCACCCGGCTGCAGCCCTACCGGGTCGAGCCGGTGCAGGGCAGCAGCGACGGTTTGCTCACCAGCTACTACGAACCGTTGCTGACGGCGACCCGTCAAAGCGCCCCCGGTTTTGGTGTGCCCTTGTATGCCCTCCCCGTGGCGGCACAACAAGCCCAGCGCCAGGGCCGCGCTTGGTACACACGGCAACAAATCGACAGCTTGCCCGAGGCCCGCGCGGCCCTGACCGGGCTGGAAATCGCCTGGTTGGCCGACCCGATCGACGCGCTGGTGCTGCACATCCAAGGCTCGGGTCAGTTGCGCCTGCTAGAGCCTGATGGCCGCACGCGGCTGGTGCGCATGGCCTTTGCGGGCTCCAACGAGCAGCCCTATCAAAGCGTGGGCCGCTGGTTGCTCGATCAGGGCCTGGTGCGTGACGCGAGTTGGGCTGGCATCAAAGACTGGGTGGCGCGCAACCCGCAGCGCGCGCAAGAGATGCTGTGGGCCAACCCACGCTATGTGTTCTTCCGCGAAGAAGCCCTGAGCGAGGATGCGGCCGATGCCGGCCCTCGGGGTGCCCAGGGCGTGCCGTTGACGGCCGGGCGCTCGATCGCGGTGGATCGCGAATCGATTCCCTACGCCACCCCGGTGTGGCTGGCCAGCTCAGGGCCCGCGCTGCGGGTCCAGCGCCTGGTATTTGCCCAAGACACGGGCAGCGCCATCGTGGGCGCGGTGCGGGCCGACTACTACGCCGGTTCGGG